>CAYNDW010000058.1:0-15293 GCA_964395375.1 uncultured Cytophagia bacterium | reverse complement strand
TAGAGCGTCAGCTCGTTGTCGGTGTTCACGAGATCGAGGAGGTGGTTGCGCAAATCGAGACGCTTGTACTCCACGCCGAATTTGAGTTGATGCTGTCGCGAGGCTTGCGACGTCATGTCGAAGTTCGCGGTCTGCGACCACGAACGATAGTTTTGATTCGTATTGTCATCGGAGAGCACGAGCACGGTGTCCCCCGCGGCGGTAATGTCTTCATACGCGCCGGCAAATTCGTAATTCGATTGCCCGCCAAAAGCGTCTTGCACCGCGCGCGGCGGAACGATTTCCGTGTGCGGCTTGTCCACGCCTTCTTTATCCCACAAACGAAAGTCCGCGAACTTGAGCGTGTAGAAAGTGCTGTTGGAGAGCGTGTGATTCCATGTCATATTCGCCAACACACTTTGCGTGCGATTGTAGTTCGCATGCTCCGGCAAAAACTTGAAGTACTGGCTATAGTTTTTGTATTCCTGCTGCGTGAGCGTGCCGCCGAGTATGAGCTTCATCTTCGCGCTCGGCGCGAACGTCAGCTTGGTGTTGCCGCGATATTGAAAATTGCGCGTGTTGTTGTTGTGATAATGCGCCGCGCCGGCTTTTTGCAATTGCGGCGTCGTGTTCGGCCCGGCGAATGCTTGCACCACACCGTTCTCATCAAGATGGAGCGTCGCAATTGAATCGGGCCGGCCAAATACCGTGGCATTTTTACCGAGCACGTGTTGGGTGACGTTCAAATAGGTGTTGGTGAGATGGCGGTCGAGCGAAGCATAGAAGCGCACTTTGTTGCCAAGCCCCGGCACCGGCCCGCCGAGCGAATATTCAAAGCGCCGCGTGTGCCAATTGTTTTCGCGCACGTCGCCGAGATTGCCGAGATACAACTCATCCGTCGCAAAACGAATCGTGCCCTCATAATTCTGCCCGCCTTCTTTCGTGACGAGATTGACCACGCCCGAAAGCGCCTCGCCATACTCCGCGTTGAACGTGCCGGTGAGCACGGAAAGCTCTTCGATGCCGTTGCGCGTCACGTCGGAGCCGAGGCCGCCATAGAGCGCGTCTTCGACATAGAAGCCGTCGATCATGTAACCAAGCTGGCCGCCGCGGCCGCCGCGCACGTGAATGCCGCCGCCTTCATCGTCATTCACCGCGCCGCCTTCGCCCACGCCTTGCACCACGAAGCCCGCGGTCTGCACCATCGCGCCGGTGAAAGAATTCACCGCGGAAGATTGAATCTCTTCGCCGCGCACGATGTTCTGCGTGGCGGTCACGTCTTTTTGCAAGAGCGGGCGTTCGGCCACCACCACCACTTCCTGACCCACGAGATCGGCGGTGCTCAATTTGAAATCAATCTCCGTGGTCAAGTCGGCATTCACGTGCAGGCCCTGCACTTTTTGTTCGCCATAGCCCAGCATGCGCGCGAGCATCGTATAGGAGCCGGCGGGCACGTTGAGAATGTAGAACGAGCCATTGCGATCCGTGGCTGCGCCCATGGTCGTGCCTTCGAGCATCACGGTTGCGCCAACGAGCGGCTCTGTGGTGTTGCGATCCATGACTTTGCCCGAAATTTTGCCCACGGTGCCCGCAAGTAAAATATTCGGCAACAGCGCCGCGAGAAAAAGCAGGAGTCTCTTCATATAGCCTCCTTGATTGTTGAAATGAAAAATTGCGGAAAGGTTTGCTTGCTGAAAGAGTGAGGGAAACGCTGAGAATAATCTGTCGATTCAGACCAAGAAAGTCAAAGGATTTTTATAAGATGGCTTGGCGCTGCTCCACCGGGGGGGCTTCTGCGCGTGTTTACCGAGGTGGTCTTTTCAAGCGGGTTGACTTCAAAGCGAGCTAAGCATGCAATGCAAAAGCGGTGAGATGAAACCAAGACAAACAACGGAGGAGAACAGCGAGGCGAATCTATTCTTTTTGCGCTTCTAAAAGTTCTTTGGGCAAAAAGAAAATGGTGAGCATGCCGGGAATGGTGAGCAAACACACGGCGATGAAAAAATTATGATAGCCGAGCGCGTCTTGCAAATAGCCGCTGAACAGGCCGGGCAACATCATGCCCAGAGCCATGAAGCCGGTGGAAAGCGCGAAGTGCGAAGTCTTGTATTCGCCGCGCGCGGTGTACATCAAAAAAACCATGAAGGCGCTGAAGCCGAGGCCGTATCCGAATTGTTCAAGCGCGACCAGCCAATAGACCGTTTGCAATGACGGCGGGGTTGCCGCCATAAAAACATAATTCAGATCCGGCACATTGATCGCGAGCGCCATGGGCCACATGCATCGGCGCAAGCCAAATTTCGAAATCAACCAACCGCCTAAAAGTCCGCCCGCCACTAACGAGAGAACGCCCACCGTACCATAAACATAACCCACGGTTTCCGTGCCGAGCGCCAAACCGCCGTCGGCCTGATTATCCAAAAGAAACGGCGAGGCCATTTTGACCAACATGGCTTCACCCAAGCGATATAATACGATGTAGGCTAAAATCTGCGCGATGCCTTTTTTCTGAAAATAACTTTTGAAGACGAGCAGAAAGGGAATGCTTGTGCCGCGCGAGGCAACCGTGGTTTTGCGATCTACCGCGGGCCGCGGCAAGGCAAAACTATGGTAGAGAAAAATTCCCGCCATGAGTATGCCCGAGCCGAGCAACACCAAAGTCCAACTGAGCGCAATGTTTGCCGTTTGGGTTTCGAGACGGCCGGCAATGACCACGAGTATGCCGGTGCCGAAGATCATGGCGAGACGATAAGCCGTGGCGCGAATGCCCACAAAGAAGGCCTGTTTCTCCGGCGGCAAGGCGAGCAGATAAAAACCGTCGACGGCGATATCATGGGTGGCCGAAGTGAAAGCCACCAGGACGAACAAGACCAGTGATAAATTGAAGAATGCGGGAAGATGTAATACTGCGCCCACGAGCGCGAGCACGAGTGCCATCAACACCTGCGTCCACAAAATCCAATTGCGTTTGGTCCCAAGCAGATCGACGGTCGGCCCCCACAAGGGTTTGAGCACCCAGGGCAAATAAAGCAAGCTGGTCAACCCGATGAGCGTATTCGGCACGCCGAGATTTTTATACAGTACTGTGGAAACCGTATTGACGATAACGTAAGGCAAGCCTTCAGCAAAATATGCGGTGGGAACATAGAGCCAGGGCGAACGAGATCGAGCTTGAGGAAGAGTTGAAGTGGAGGAGGTGGAATTCATGCAAGATGTTTGTGGGCGGTGAGTGTCAAGGAGTGAATAGCAAGTGGAGCATCAAAATTCAATTTATAGCGCTTAGAACGGCTCTTCCAACGAATCAGGGTTTACTGCTGGATTCTCGCAATGAAAGATGGGCAGAGGGAAGCAACGTAGACAAAATACCGTTCATTAGTGTTTGAGCAACTTGAGCGGCGGTCTTGCCTTGTTGTTGCGCCACATCAGCTAAAGCCCAATATGCCGCTTCCGGCATTTCTATTTGAACCGACTTCATACGTTTCTTTTCTTGCCGTTGCCAATATTTGTCGGAAGTCATGGCTTCTTCAAAAATCTCGTCAACCGAAGAAAGCAAATATTCTTCCGGCTCATGCGGCGTAATGAGGGGGTTCATGTCACCGGTTCTCCTTTTTTAAGCGGTCATACACCCCGTCGATTAAGGTCCGGGAGTAATGAGTTCCCAGGGATACGCATTTCAGCAAAATATCTTGCACTTCTTCCGGCGTGATTTGTTCTGCCATGCAAGCGCGAATCAAAAGCCCGGGGAAGCCAATCACAGTCAGTCCATGAGTTTTGGCAATTTCACGAGCTGCCTGTTCATCTAATAAAATTTCCCGAGTTTGAAGCTCAGAGCGAGCCAGCAGAACCATTGCTTCTGCTTCCGGATAGTGCGAAAGAGGAAGTTTATCATTAGTCAATGGATGAATTGCGATTTCTTCGGAAAGCTTTTGCGCTCTTTCCCTTTCGTGATCGTTTAGCTCGCAGATCACGATTAAACCATTGCTAACGAGATCGGTTATTGGTGCGGCGGCGCCGTGTTTCTCAAACTCGGGCAATGTGCTTTGTGGAATATAGACGCGATCGTATAAAAACCGCAGAAGTGTGACTTGATCACTTTGAAAGATGGACAACAACGGCCCCGTGTCGCTCACTATTCCACGAAGTGATAAAAAAGAACCTAAAGCCTCGGATTCTTTTTGCTCTATCATAAAAACTAAAGCCCTCCAGGATCGGTTCTATTTTAATTCGCTAATTCACGCGCTCCAAGTACTTGCCCGTGCGTGTGTCAATGCGGATGCGGTCGCCCTCTTTGATGAAGAGCGGCACCTGCACGGAGGCGCCGGTTTCGAGCTTCGCGCCTTTGGTGATGCTCGTGGCGGTGTCGCCTTTCACCGCCGGCTCGGCTTCGACGATCTTAAAGTCGACGAACGTCGGCAGTTCCGCGGAGATGGCCTTGCCTTCATAGAACATGATCTTGCACAGATTGCCTTCTTTTAAAAAGCGCGTTTGATCGCCCAAGAGCTCCGAGGTGATAAACGTCTGCTCGTAGTCCTCGGTGTCCATGAAATAAAGATTGTCGTCGGACGCATAGAGGTATTGCATGTCTTTCATCTCGAGGCGGACTTCTTCGATTTTATCCGTCATGCGAAAAGTATGATCGACCACGCGACCGGATTTGGCGTGTTTGAGTTTGGTGCGAATCATTGCGCGCCAATTTCCCGGGTTGAAATGCTGAAACTCGGCGACCACCCAAAGATCGCCGTTGTGCAAAATTGCCATACCATTGCGAAACTCTGAAACTGCAGCCATGCCAAAAACTCCTTAAAGACTTTTTGCCTAGATGGGATGAGACTGAAACTCCCCAGCGTCTGCGAAGGCGCATACCGGGACGAGTTGGAGATTGATCTTCCAGAAAATTTTTTGCAGCCCGCGAAACGCAATCGCAAATTTTAAATTGAAAATTTGAAATGCTTTCCGCCTTCCGGCTACATGCGCCGTCTACCCCCGCCTTGCCGGCGACGATATTGCCCGCCACGGCGATTGTTGTAGCGCCGCTCACGATTTTCACCCTGAGCCGCTTCTTCGGTGGGAACGGAGGAGGGATGATTACGGTTGCTATCGCTTGCCGGAGAATTTGAATTTGAGGAAGCATGCGCGTTCGAACCCGAGGACGCGGGCCGCGGGGCCGGCGGACGCGCGGGATTGGCCACTAAGCTGACGCCCAAACGGCGCACGGCTAGCGGCACAAAGAAGATAACCAGCCACGCCAAAGTTTGGAGCGAAACCACGCCTTTGAAGGACAGGCTCGCGGGAATGAACGCCGTGGCTAAAAGCAGCGCGCTGGTAATCCACAACGAATGATGCACCAAACGCCATTGATGTTTGGATTGATAAACTTGTCCCAAGCGAATGAGCACAGCCAAGATCACACCGGAGAGGGCAAAACTCGCGGGAAAAAGCGCGTGCATAAAGAGGCTCGTTTCCGGCCCGGCGGTCAGCACGATTCCGAGCCAAAGCGGCATGAGCGTAAGATTAAACGCCAAGAACATGCCGAGCACATTTGAAACCGGGCCGCGAAATACACCCATGCCATACATGCTGCTCAGTTGCCACCACACCATGGTGATAAAACTGAAGAGCGCGAGATTCAACACCACCCCTTGCGCAAGCCGCGCGAAAGACCATTGGGTTACGAGGCCGGTAACCAGCGCGGCGACGATCATAACAAGCGCCAGGACCTCGGTAATAATGCGATACGTGAGCGAGGCCTGAGAACGACGATCCATAATAACTCCTAAACGAACCACGAGACACAATGAATTGATTGAGGCCATTAAAAAATGACCGAACCATAATAAGGAAATCACCGCAGAAGTGCAAAGAAAAATTTGGCGCGCGCACGGCACGCGCAACGAGATTCGAGTGGGGTCTTCGTGTGTTCTGCCACGGCTTGGCCGCGGGATGCGTTTCATAAAGCCGCGGCCAACCCCGGCAGAGCATGATTGTAACGCGGCCTCAAACTTCCTCGAGTAGCAAGCGCGCGGCTTTGTTTGCGGCCGCGCGTTTATATAAATATCCCGCGCCGCCAAGCAGCGGGGGCAGAAGCATCACCGCGATAAACAACCACGCCGGCGTCCCCACGAGCCGGCCCAACCAAACTAAAAGGACAAAACGCGGCGCGCGGCCCGTCATCCCGGCCAGCGCAAAATGCCAGCGCGGATAATTCGTCGAAATCGCGTATAGCCGAATCGGCTCCGAAGGCATCGGCAGAAATGAAGTCACCGCCAAAGTCGCGAACGGATATTTCATGAAGCCGTCGAAGAGCTTGGGCGCGAGCTTGAGATTCTTGATGTCAAGCTCGGAACCGCGCCGCACGATGAATTGATAGATTTGATATTCCAACAAGTACGACGGAAAGGTCGCGCACGTGGCCACCGCCACCACCGCAAGCGCCTCCGCGGATTGCGCGGCAAGCAGCACGAGCACGTTGATCGGCACCGGAAAAAAACTGCACGCGAGCATGACCAGCGCGAACAACACCGGCAGGCCGTAATAGCGCGCGGTCAACACGTCGGCCTGCGCGAGATATAACAACACGCCCCATGCGACCACGATGGGAAGCACTCGAAGAACTTTGGCGAAACGTGGCATGGCAACTCTGGGTTGAGGTGAAATGAAAGGCACAGTTATGAAACGACGGCGCACGCAAGATACTCATTCTTCTTTTTAAAGGGTGAAATAAAAAAGCCGAAGCTTTCGCCAGAAAGTTTCGGCTGGATCAGGAGGCGTGGTGCAATAGGCAAAATAAAAATCCGTGCGAATCCGCGGGAATAGCCTCAATTGCGATAAACCCACAAAAACGCCGCGTAACCTTCGCCCGGCGGCTTGAGCGCGAAGTTGCGGCTCGGCGGTCCGGAGAACGCCGTGCTCCAGCGCCCGGTGCGCGTGTTATACCATTCGCCGCGAATCTCGCCGGTCATTTCGGAAAGATCGAGTTTGAACTCTTTCGCCGCGGCGCAATAGATCACGTAGGCTTCGCCCGGTTTACCGGCGAGCAGCCGTCCGTGTTCGAGCGTTTCAAAGCGCGTGAACTTCCACCACGGCACGGCATGATGAATATCGCTCGCCCAAAAATCTTTCAGCGTTGGGAGGAAGCTCAAACGCGACGGATATAAGTTTTCTTCCGTGAACGTAAGCGGCGTTTCTTCGGTGAGCAAAAGATATTGCCCGCGCATCACGCTTTCCCATGCGTGTTGCTGCAAAATTTCCGCCGGCTCTTTTTCACCGGCAATGAGCGGTTGCAGCGCAATGCGACGCTCGGCACCGGCGCGCGCTTGATTTTCTATTTCAGGCGCGAGCATAAACGCGACCTCCGCACGCCGCGCTTCGGGCGCAATGCCGTGCGGCAACACGAGCACGTGTTGCGCGGGATCATGCGCGCGAATTGCTGCAATGATGCTTGCGCGCGCGAACGCCGGGCCTTCCGGCATTTCATCGAGCAGCCACATCACATTGAAGGCGGAATAGCGCCGCACCACATATTGCATGTAGCGCTGCACCTGCTCCGCGCTCGTGAAATACGAGGCCGAAGCTTTGGGCAAGAGCGTTAAGCCCGCGACCATGCCGTGCGCATTCGCATAAGCCACGCGCTCATCCAATCTGCGCCAATAATCCGGATTTAAACGCTCGCCCTCATTCGCAAAAAAAGCTTCGCCCGTTTCCGGGTTATTCCCGCGCGCTTGTTCCAAAGCCGCGATTTGTAAAAAATTACAACCCTGCTCCGCGCGCGCGGCAACGTACTTTTGAAAACTCGGCAACGAGACATTCAGCGCGGACCGCAACTGCGCGCCGAGCAAAAAGAACGGCGTGCTATCCGCAGACGCGAGCGTGGCGGGAAAGAGTTTTGAGCTTTGCACCGGTCCGCGCGATGAAATATGTTCCGCGGGCAAATTGCCTGCGCACGTCAGCGTGCCGCGTTGGCCGTGCATGCCCGCATCGCTTGCTTGCGTCTGCCACGCCCACGTTCCGCTCGCGGGCGGAGCAAAGCGCGCGAGATAAACATTCTTCCCATCCCAAAATCCCGAAACATGAATGACCTTTCCCAACGCCGCGCCGGCCGTGCCCGTGAAGGTCAACGTCAGCTCCGGCCCGTTGACATAAGGCGACGCGCCGGCGTGCGCCGCGAGAAAATGCGCTTCGAAAACTTCATGCAGCGCCACTTGCTCCACGCGCGCGGGCAGAGTTTCAAATTGCAGCTTCGCCGCAAGCGCGTGATTACCCGCGGCATCAAACGAGTACACGCGGCAATTATATTTCTTGTAGGGCAGAAGTTGCCGCAACACCAGCCGATGCGTGAACGCGAAATCCGCGCTATCCGCCACGCTGCGCTCCTCGCCGCCCTCCAAACCATATGCGATCATCGCGGTTGCCGGCTCGTTCGTTCGCCACGTGAGCACGGCGCTCGTCGAACCTATCTCCGTCGCGGCAACCTCGGAGAGCACGGGCGCGGTCGCATCATTTTCGCGCAGCGCAACGATCAACTCCGGCGCATGATTGGTGGACTCGCGCGTATCGAACGACACGGTTTCGCCCATGCCGAGCAAGGCGAAATCATAAACGCCGTTGCCCGTCACCACTTCGCGCAGCGCCATGCTTTGCCATTCGCCCGCGTGCACGGCGTCGATATAGCCGAGATCGGTTTCCTCCGCGTGCGGCTTGGTTTGCCAGGTGACGGCATTCTCTTCCCACGCCGCTTGCAAAACGCGCAGCTTGCCGCCGCCTTTGCCCGCTTGCCGTCCGTGCAAACGCAGCCCAGCGCGCGCGACCTCTCCGTTCAACCCGGCGACGTTGAAACGCAGATAACATTCGCGGCCATCGCTCGCGAGCAAATTCATCCAACCGAAATTGCCATAAGCACGACGTTCGCCATAAATATTGTTCTTCTCCACATACGTGTCCGCGCTCGGTTGAAATAAATACAATCCGCTCTTCATCGTCGTGAAAGTCGCGTTCGTCGACACGGCGCGATTGCCCGCGTCATCCACGGCAACAATGCGATAGTGATAAGTTTGATTCGCAGCGAGCTTGGGCAGCGTCGTGGAAAAAATTTCCGCCGGCGGCCCGAGCACCGGCGTTTGTTCGCCGTAAGCCGGCGTCGTACCGTATTCCAACGCGCATTGCGCCGGCTCGTTCGTGGTCCATTGCAAGCGCGCCGCATTTGCATACATGCCGGCGAGCGCAACGTTTTCCACGAGCGGCGCGGCGTTATCCTGCGCAACAACGTTCGCGGTCA
Source organism: uncultured Cytophagia bacterium (assembly GCA_964395375.1). Taxonomy (GTDB): domain Bacteria; phylum Zhuqueibacterota; class Zhuqueibacteria; order Zhuqueibacterales; family Zhuqueibacteraceae; genus JABWAN01. The sequence continues at coordinate 6,043 of CAYNDW010000058.1, read as the reverse complement.
CGAGGAGAGTGGAAAAGATCGGCCCGGCGAACGCGGGATATTGGTTGCCGTTGAAATTGGTAATGAGATCGCCGCTCACGGTATAGTCGCGCCCGAGAAAAATGTAACGCAATTGCATCGGCGCGTCGTGCGTGTGCCGCGCTTGCAGCGCGCCGTCGCGAAAGTATTGCAGCTCCTTGCCGCTCCACGTCACGCGGAGTTTATAGCTCGCTTCTTTCTTCCAACTGTTTTTGATGATGGAAGCTTTCTCATCCGCATAGTTGGTGGAAGATTGCAGCTTCACGCCGGGCGCGTACATGGTGCCGGTGTGCAAATCCCAAAACGTCTCTTGCGTTTCCACGGAATGATGACTGCCCCAGGGATTGCGAAACATGGCGAGAAAGTGATGCCGCTCCGCGGTGTTTTGTTCGGGCGGATAAAAATTGCGCACGGTGATTTCGAGCGCGCCGCTTGCAATGTAACGCCCGAGATCATACACCAACATATCCTCGCGGCTCACGGCTTGCCATCCGCCCTCGGGCATGAACGCGCCGCCGGTGCGCGCCGCAAGCGTGCGTCCGCGCAAAGGATCGTTGAGCACAACGTTTTCTTTGGTTGCGTCCGCGCCCGCGGTTTCCTCGTGCGCGCGCAACACAAAATCATCGACCAACCAATCGCCGTTGTGCTGCGTATAGCCCGCGGCAATCTCGATATAAAAGCGGTCATTCAACGTAAAGCCGGGCAGCGCGAAAGTTTCGGCATAGACCGTTTGCCAATTGGCGCCGTCGAATGAAAATTGAAAATGGATGACGTCTTCGCGCACGAGCAGCCGCAAATACGAATCGGGTGTGACCTCGATCTCGGGCGCGACTTCCAATCCTTCCACGAGCCCGCCTTTGCGCCATTGCACGTACAGCCGAAACGGGCCGCTCGTTTCATCGCGCGCGGTGTAGAAGCGATAAAAATTTTGTTCGGAAGAAAAAGCCACCGCGGAAGCGCTCGTCACCGTCGGCGAAATGCCGAGCGCGCCGTCGCCGTTCGGCTGGAGGATTTTGATTTGAACGAGCCGCTCGCGCAAGGAAAACTTTTCGCGCGTGTGAATCCAACCGCTCGTCTTGCCGATGGAGCGCAAAGTGAGCGCGCCGTTTTGAACGAGCGTATGATTGTTGGGATGATTGCCGAAGACCCAATTTTGTGTGTTGAGTCGCGGCGTACTGAAATTGTCGGAGAGTATGGCGTTGTTGGCTAAAGAAGCCGCGTGCCGCTCTTGCGCGAATATGGAAGTGACGAAGAGCAATATAAAGAACGCGCACGAAATAATTCCCCACTTGAGGGGAGTGTGATCGACGTAACGAGAGCCACGCTTGCACATTAAGGCGCTTGAATTCTTGTCGGCGCGACCAACACCCCCCTGGCCCCCCTCAAGGGGGGAATGATTGTGAGCATGTTCCTTGAGTTTGATGCTAGTCCGCAACATGCCCAAAACAATTCCCCCCTTGAGGGGGGTTAGGGGGGTGTTATCCGGGTAACGAGATCGACGCTTGCACATGAAGGCGCTTGAATTTTTGTCGGCGCGACCAACACCCCCCTCAAGGGGGGAATGATTTTGCGTATGCTCTTTTGACTTGACGCATACACTCCTCAAAGATGAAACAATCCGCGCGCAATCAACTTCTATTTTTATCGCCATCCTTATCCTTCCAACGGGAACGCGGCCCAGAGCAAGTCCAAGCGTTCGCCGGCATGCCACAGCTCGCTGCAAATCGGCTCCATGCCGACATACGCCGCATGCGCGCGCAGAAAATTCGCCAACTCGCTAAAGTCTTCTTTGCCGGCATTGCGCAGTTGGGGAAACGCGCGCAAGTTTTGGTCGAATGTCTCCGGCGCGGCAATTTGGCTGCACCACAACTGATTGAATTTTTCTCCGGCAAAACTTTGGAGGAGCAATGCGGCCCAACGTTCGGAGCGGCGCCAAAACGCGTCGGCTTCCGCGACGTCCAAACGAGGATAAACTTGCGGACGATATTGCGCCAAGGCTTGCGCGATCCGCAAAGTTTTGTTGGGAAGTAATTTCCCAAAAGACTGCGCGGCCAAGATTGACGTCATTTTATTATTGGACGCAATTAAGTCGGGCGCCGGCGCATTTGCCGGCGCGACGGATTCGGCCGAGAGCGCAAAACCGGTATGCAGCAAGTTCGCGCCAAAGTGGGTGAGCACGTTGCGCTCCGCAAGCGCAAGGCCGGAGCCTTCGTGCAAAGCGCCGATTTGTTTGAACGAGTGATTGAGACTTTTGGCCGTGGCGGCCACGGCGTTCTTGAATGATTGGGGCAGGCGCATGGAGGTTTCCTAGTGATCATGATGAACGGAACGATGAACGCTAGGAATACTACGTTCGCCAGGCTCGACTTGCAGACGAGAGCGGCGAGGGCGAATGAAACTAATCCACAATGATCAGCCACGGCTGATCAAAAAGCATAATCGTTACAAGTTCAAGCGCTGGAAAATGCAAAAAGATTTGTACACGGAAACGGAACAGCACATGGGTTTTTTCAGTGCTCAGTTCCGCTTCCGTGTCCAATCATTTTTTTTTGCTGCGGCTCGTCCGCGTTACGCAGTGAAAATTTTAAATTGCAAATTTTCAATTTAAAATTTGAAATGCTTTTAAAGCGGCTGCATAAACAGTCCGGAGCGCAGCTTGGGTTCAAACCATGTGGATTTGGGAGGCATCAACTCGCCGCGGTCGGAGACGGCGAAGAGTTCATCTAATGAAGGAGGAAAGAGGCTGAGGGCGATTTGCGCTTCGCGTTGATCAACGGCTCGTTGCAAAGCCTGCGTGCCGCGCATGCCGCCGACAAAGTCAATGCGTTTATCCGTGCGCTGATCAACAATGCCGAAATATGGCTCCAGCAACTGTTGTTGCAAGCGCGTCAGATCGAGTTGCGAAAGGGGATCGGTTGCCACGGCTGTGAGCAAAGTGAAGCCGTGCCACTGGCCTGCGAGATACACACTCACCTCGCCTTTGCGCGCAGGTTGGGCGGGAGCCGCTTCGCGATACTCGAAGTCGCGGCGCAGGCGCGCGAGAAATTGTTCGGCGTTCCAATTCGGCAAATCGCGCAAGAGGCGATTGTAAGCGAGAATGCGCAATTGCTCCGCTGGAAAGAGCGCCGCCGGGAAAAAATTATACGCCGCGTCTGCGGCGAAGCTGGTTTGAAGCAATTCAGCGCGCGCGCGCCATGCGCTCGCGGAGCGATGATGTCCGTCGGCAATATACAAACGCGGCACGTGCATGAATGCTTGCATGAGAGGTGCGCTATCTTCCACTGGCCAAAGCGTGTGCTGCACGCCGTCTTCCGCGACAAAATCATATAAAGGTTGTTGCCGCGCAATCTCCGCGACGTTCGCGTCAATTTCATGACGGCCGCGATACGCGAGCAGCACCGGCTCCGCATGCGCCGCGAGCGCGAGCAGATGGCGCGTGCGATCATTTTCTTTTTCCGGCTTGGTGTTTTCATGTTTGCAGATCAAGCCCGATTCATATTCCGCCACCGCGCAACAGCCGGCCACGCCGGTTTGAGTGTGCTCGCCCGCGCGGAGGCGATAAACAAAAAGTTGCGCGCGGCTGCTGCGTTGCAGCCAGCCGGCGTTTTCGAAGGCGCGCAAATTCCGGTGTGCTTGCTGATAGACTTGTTCATCATAAGGTGAAAGCGTTTCCGGCAAATCGACTTCCGCGCGAATGAGGCGCATGAAGCTTTGCGGATTATGCGCGGCAAACGCGCGCGCCTCCGCGGCATTGACGACGTCGTAAGGCGGGCATGAAAGCCGGCTCGCCAGTTGCGCCGGAGGCATGAGCGAGAAGAAGGGGCGAAGTTGGGCCATGAGGTTTCAGTGCGTGAGTGTGACGATAATTTCTTGTATCAGAAAAGGCAGGAAGACTAAAGTGGATTGTAGAACCTGCGGTTGAATTGCGGGGATGGCATACTACTCGGAGCACAAAATTAGGTTACACGTCCGGGTTCTCGTGCTGTCATTCAGCAGGAATCTTTTTAAGCCATGGCAGTATCTCCAGCGAGTAAAAAGATTCCTACTGAATGACATGCGAGGAGATAAGGCGCAACTTATATTTTGCTCGGAGTAGTCAATCTCATAGCTTTGCCGATTTGCCAGCGACGGAGTCATGCCAGTTCCCCGACCTCAATCGGCGTATTGAGCGGCATAAAGGAAAGGGCTTCGCGGAGGTGTTGCCGAAAGAGTGTTTCCCGATGCTGCTTGGCTTCATACAATGCGGCCCACTCTTGAAATTCCTCTTCGCAGTCTAGTTTGCCGGCTTCATAAAGCTTGTAAAAAAAAGCGCTCAACAATTTATATCTCTTCTCGAATTGTAGCAGTTGCGGCTCAATGGCCTGCAAGTCTTCGATGATGCCGTCGAGTGTCATGATTTCATTCATCTGAGGCTCCGTTTTGGGTGGCAATATAGCCCGCGCGCTGTTGTCTTTCAACGATAATTTATGCGCGGCACAAAAGAGAAGATTTCGGAGCAAACGGCTGTGCCTTCTTCGCAAACCGCGCGTTTTGTATGTATTGATACACAAGCCGCAATGCAAGTGCGCAGGACGCGGCTGATTCTATCTTCGCGGACACAGCCATTAACCGTTTGTTGCAAATGCCGCGCAGAGCATCGGTTTCATCGACCTCAGAGGGTTGTCCATGGCAGCAGTTAAAGTTTTGGACCATAAATACGAAATCCTTTCCGAAATCAAACGCGGCGGATTCGGCGTAATTTATTTAGGGCGCGACCGGTTGTTCGACAAACCCGTTGCCATCAAAGCCATTTCGCCGGAACTGCTGGGGGAAGCCAAATACCTCGATCTGTTTCAAGCCGAATCGCTCGCGGTGGCGCGTTTGAATCATCACAACATCATTCGCATCTACGACATCAAGCACGAAGAAGAAGGCCAGTTCTACATTATCATGGAGTATATTGACGGCCTCGATTTGCGCCAACTGATCAACGCCGCGCGGAAAGACCGGCACCTGTTGCCGCCGCATTTGAGCGCATACATCATGGCCGAAGCGTGCGCGGGCTTGGACTATGCGCACACGCGCCGCGATCCCGACACGCATCAACCGTTGCACCTTATTCATCAAGACATTTCGCCGGGCAATATCATGCTCAATCAACTCGGCGAGGTTAAGATCATCGATTTCGGTTTGGCGAACGCGCGCCGGCGCCCCGCAAAGGCGGGAGAAAATGAAATTTTGATTCAAGGCAAGCTCAGTTATCTCGCGCCGGAGCAGGCGCAGAGCAATACGGCGCTCGATCATCGCATCGATATTTTTGCGCTGGGCACGGTGTTTTATGAGATGCTCACCGGGCAGCGTTTGTTTAAAGAAAGCTCGCCGAACACCACCGTGCAAAATTTGCGAAACGGCAATTGGGATTTGGCGTTGCTCAAAGCCACGGATACGCCGGAATTGTTGGTGCGCATCGTCGAGCGCGCGCTGCAAAAAGACCCGCGGCAGCGTTATCAATCCGCGAATCAGATGTACGTCGAGCTGATGAATTTTCTCGCGACGCGCGAGCCGGTGATGGACTATGCGCTCGAGCTGGGCAACTTGGTGCAACGCTTGACGCCGGCGCGCGCCTATGAGCCGGCCGCGCAACCGCCGCCGGTTATCGCTCTGCCAGGGCTTGAAGAAAAATCCGACGGCCTCGCAACGGGCGGCGACTTCACGATTGCGGAAGCCGAGATGGTTTTAAATCTGGACGAGCGCAAGCTTAACTTTAGCCAGGCGGCTGCCGAAGAAAAATTCGAAACCACGCCCGCGTTGCCGTTCGCAGTTGAAGTGCCGCCGCAAATTGAAAACGAGCGCGCTCCGGCTAGCGAGGCGCTGCCGCAGGGAGGCGCGTTCTACAAAGTTTTAGCGGAAGAGGAAGAAGAAAACGAAGCGCGCACAATCATCGACGTGGTGCGGCTTTCGGCGCGCACGCATCGCAAAGCCATCATACTCACGTTTGGGGCCATGCTCGCCGCGTTCGCGTTGTTTGTGATCGGAGACGTCTGGG
>CAYNDW010000057.1:0-15380 GCA_964395375.1 uncultured Cytophagia bacterium | reverse complement strand
AAGCGGCAGCGGCACGATCACTTTGCAATTTCCGAACAGCACGCTCGTGCCGAGCAGTGTCGCCTCCAACCAAGTGAGTGTGAACGGCAATAACGCGGCGAACGTTGCGACGAACAGCGCGACGCGGGAAGTGACGATCACCACGCCCGTGGCTTTGGCGAATGACGCGAGCGTGTCGATTCTATTCAATAGCGGCGCAGGTTTGAGCAATCCTTCACAGCCGGGCAATTATACTTTGCAAGCACGCACGAGCGCGCAAGCGACTCCGGCAACTTCGCCGAGCTATAGCATCACCGCGGCCACGACGCAAGTTTCCGTGGCGAGCGTGACGCCGAGTCCGAACACGACGAGCAGCGCCGCGGCGTATACGATCACATTCAATCTCGGAACGCATGGCCGTTTGTTCGCGGGCACGAGCACGATCACACTCACTTTTAGCAGCGCGACGAGCGTCACGAACGGCAGCTTGAGCAATGCGCAAGTGAACAGTGTGAGCGCAACGGCAACCGGCAATAGCAGCAATAAAACCGTGACGCTCACGGCTCCGGCTTCATTGACTTTGGACAACAACGCCGCGGTGACGATCGCTTTGCCCTCGGGCATTACGAACCCGAGCAGCGCGGGCAGTTATACTCTTTCTGTTGCAACGAGCGTCGAATCGGCGCCGGTGGTTTCCAATGCTTACGCCGTCAATAGTTCTTCGCCGCCGCCCTCTCCAACGGGCGATGACTTTGCGATCTCCGGTTCCGCGGGCGGCTATAACAAGCCGAATCAGAATCGCCCGTTCTATCACGACGGCACGTGGTGGACCCTGGCGCGCAAGAGTTCGGATAGCAAATGGTATGTGTGGAAACTCAGCGGCAGCAATTGGTCCGCGCAAGTTGCGCTCGATGAACGCAGCAGCACACGGCCGGATTGTTATGTGGACGCGGCGGCCAACAAGCTTTATGTTTTGCTCGCGACTTCTTCCGGCTCGGGCACGCGCTTCACGCGCTTGTCATATAGCGGCGGCTCGTTCAGCATTGACGGCGGCTTTCCGGTGACGCTCTCCAATTTCACTTTCACCGGCGAGTATTGCATCGTGCTCACGAAAGCGAAGAACGGCGACTTGTGGGCGTTTCGCTATAAGTCCTCGAAAGTGGATGCGATGAAATCTAGCGACACCGGCGCGAATTGGTCTTCGATCATTACGGTGAAGAGCAGCATCGTAAGCACGGGCTTGGTCGATGCCGTGGCTTTCACCAGCGGCGGATCGAACTATCTCGGCGTGGGCTATGCGGAAAACACGGGCAGCGGCACGATCTATGGCTTTCTCAAACACAAAGACGGCGACAGCGACGGCTCATGGAGTGATGAAACGAGCAGCTTGCCGCAACCGAGCAATGCTGATTCCGACGATCACATGTCCATGGCCGTGACTCAGAACAACGAAATTTATTTCATCTATAAAACGCATCCCGATGGCGGGTCTGCCCCGGGCATTGGTTTATTCAAACGCAGCAGCGGCGGGAGTTGGTCGAACTATGTGGTGCAATATGGCGGCGGCTGGACCCGGCCCGCGGTTGTTGTTGATGAAACCAACAGCGAAGTCTACGTGATGGGCACGCAAGAAGGCTCGCCGGAAAAAGCGCAGTACAAGAAATGCGCATTCGGCAATGAAAGCTCGTTGGCGAATGCGAGCGTGGTTGATCTGATGGACAACGGCGGCTACAACAACATCTCCGTGCCGCAGCATCGCGTGACGGGCGCGACGGATTTGCTCGCGTGCGCGGAAGATCAAGGCGGCGATGAGATTTGGTATGTGCTGTTGCCGATCTCCGGCGGCGGCGCTTCGCCCACGCCGCTGGCGGTGAATAGCGTTTCGGTCAATACCAACACGGAGAATATTGCCGCGGCGTATACGATCAGCTTGACGCTCGGCTCAAGCGGCGCGCTTGCGGCCAACAGCGGCACGATCACGGCCACGTGGCCGAGCGGCACCACGATTCCCGTGAGCCTCGCAACGAACAATGTCACTATCAACGGAAGCAACGCAAGTGCGGTGCTCACGACTCCGGCCTCGCGGCAAGTGACGGTGACAGTGCCGAATGGACTTTCCAATAGCGCCGGCGTGTCACTCGCATTTTTAAGCGGCGCCGGCATTGTCAATCCCAGCGCGGGCAGCTACACATTGCAAGCGCGCACGAGTATCGAGTCAAGCAACGTGGCTTCGCCGAGTTATAGCATTGTGGCTGCGCCTTCTTCAACACCGCTGGTGGTGAATAGCGTGAGTGTATCGCCCGACACGGTTTCGCGCACGGCGCAATACAGCATCAACCTCACGCTTGGCAGCCTCGGCGGCCTCGGTGCGAATAGCGGCACGATCACGATCACGTGGCCGAGCAACACCACGATTCCCGCGAGCATTGCGAACAGCGCGGTCACGGTGAATGGCGCGAACGCGGCGAATGTCGTGACGAATGTTGCGAATCGGCAAGCCGTTGTGACCGTGCCGAACGCGCTCGCGAACAATGCGAGCGTGGCTTTGATCTTCACGAGCAGCGCGGGTGTGGTGAATCCAACTTCCGCTGGCGCTTATAATCTACAAGCGCAAACGAGCGCGCAAGCTGCCAACGTTGCTTCGCCGAACTATGCAATTGCCGCGGCGTTAGTTGCTTCTTCACCATTAACCATAAACAGCGTAAGCGTAACGCCGGACACGGTGACGCGCACGGCGCAATATAGCATCGGTCTCACATTAGGCACCGCCGGCGCATTAACGGCGAATAGCGGCACGATCACCGTAACTTGGCCGAGCAACACCACGGTTCCCGCGAGCATATTGAACACCGCGGTGTTGGTGAATGGCGCGAGCGCGGCGAGTGTCGTCACCAATGTTGCCAACCGGCAAGCAACTGTTACCGTGCCGAATGCTTTGGCAAACAATGCGAGCGTCACGCTCATCTTTGAAAGCAGCGCGGGCGTGATCAATCCCACGAGCGCGGGCAGCTACACATTGCAAGCGCAAACGAGCACGCAAGGGAGCAACGTGACTTCGCCGAGCTACACGCTCAAAGCGTTGCCCACTCCACCTTCCGGCGGCAATGCGGGAAGCTTGTTGAGCACGGGCACGGATGCGACGTTGGATCGCAGCGGACAAGGCAAGCTTTTCTTTCTCCAGAATAAATGGTGGCTCATCGCGTTTGATTCCGTGGCCACGGATTGGCACTTGTGGAAATTCGCGAGCGGCGCGTGGACGCGCGATTTGAAAGTGGATTCGCGCGCGCCCGTGCGCATTGATGCCGTGCTCGATTCTGCGAACAGCAAGTTGTATTATGTCGCTTCACATGAGAAGAATACGAAAGTGGGAAGGCTGGCATACAACGGCAGTGTGTGGGTGGAAGAAATGACGGCGAGCGTGTTGGATTTTGGGCATGGCAAGAACAGCAACGCGGTCATGCTCACGCGCGCGAAGAACGGCGAGCTGTGGCTCTTCCGCATCAATGTCAATGCGCTCGAAGCTAAAGTCTCGACCGACAACGGCGTGAACTGGTCGACCACGCTTGTGCTTAAATCCGGGCTCGCGGGCACGAACGGCGCGGTGGACGGCGTCACGCTCCGTGCGAATAGCGTTGATCGCATCGGCGTGTTCTATGGGATGACCGCGGCAAACGGCGGCGTGGAATATGGTTTCTTGCAGCATCAAGACGGCGCTGCGAATACAAGTTGGACCGATGAAAGCGCGAATCTCACGTTCTTCGGCAACGAGCGCGGCGACAATTGGTTCAACGCGCAAGTTACGCCGCAGGGCAAGATTTATTTGCTCACGCGCAACAGCAATGCGACCGCCGCGGGCGAAGTGACGAACACATTGTATGAACGCTCGACCGCCGGGAGCTGGCAAAAATTCAAAGTCACCGTGAGCAATCGTTGGAACTCGCCCGTGGTTGCGATTGACGCGAGCCAGCAACGCGTATATGTTTTCGGCGTGCGCAACGACAGCCCCAATCTCGCGGAATATAAATCCTGCGCGTTCGGCAGTGAGGCGACTTTGGAAACGCAAACCGCCGCCACCGTGCTCAAGAAAGACAGCAACAACTTCGGCGATCTCGCCGGACCGTTGCATCCGGTTTATGCGAACATGGGCATGATGTTGTGCGGCGGCAATGTGACCACGAACGAGGTTTGGTATAATTTGTTTATCGCTGCGACGCCCAAACTGGCCGCGAACAATGGCGGCGATGAAACAACAATCGCGGCGAGCGCCGCTCCCGAGGTTTCAGTTTATCCGAATCCTTTTAATCCAGCCACGACAATTCGTTTTCGCCTGCACGAGCCGGCGCGCGTGCGTCTGCGCCTCTTTGATGTGCGCGGCGCAATGGTGCGCAACCTGCTCGATCGCGACCTGCACGCGGGCACCTATGAGAGTCGTTGGAACGGCAAAGATCGCGAAGGCCAAACGGTCGCGAGCGGATTATATTTCTATCGGCTGGAGATCAACGACAAAGTGCTGCGCGGGAGATTAGAAATGGTAAAGTGACAAGGAGCCAAAAGGGAAAACGCGGCAAGGCGCCAAAGGGATTATAAGGCGCAATGCCGATTCCGTTTGGTAAGAAAAGGAAAAATGCGACGCACGTTGAAAGTGCGTCGCATTTTTTTTGATAGGGCGATTAAAACAATCCACCCCGCGCCGAGGCACGGGGCTAGGAGGTGGAAGGACGCTGAAGCGCCCTCGAATTTCTAGCGTGATTCATCACGCTTACATCTCCTAGCCCCGCGATTCATCGCGGGGTGGCGCAATTTCCCGCGCGATTCCGCCCCGCGCCGAGGCACGGGGCTAGGAGGTGCAAGGACGCTAAAGCGCCCTCCAATTTCCTAGCGTGATTTATCACGCTTGCATCTCCTAGCCCCGCGATTCATCGCGGGTGGATCTTTTAGAAAATCGCTTTGATAAACTCCACAAAGGTGGGATTGGCGAAGGTGAGCGCAATGAGCGCGACGGCGATGAAAAGGTTCATCTTGAAATGCAGGCTGGAGAATTTTTCTTCAATGACCCTGAAACGTTCTTCAAACAGTTCTCGCGTGACGAGCTCCTGCTTCAGCTCATCCTTAAGAGCGATGTGCAAAAACTGCCTTTGCTCGAGGCTATCCTCTTTTGCCTTTTGCTGGATGTTGTTGACCGCACTTTCCAACGTCTTGGCCAAAATTTCGGCTTTCTGTTTTCCGCCCATGCTCTCCACGAGCACGTCAAAGGCTTCGCGAGGCAGTGTGTAAGTTTCCATGGCTGGCTCTCGTTTTAAAAGTTATCACCCGAACCGCTTCCAATGCACGCGGGCAATATAAGCAAATCGCCTCCGCTAGGCAAATTTTATTATACACCAACGTTTCTCACTCGTCCCTAAGGAGGACACGTTATGAGCGTGACGCATCGATTTCCCCAGCGTGATTTATCACGCTTGCATTTTACAGCGCTCTAAAAATTTCGTCGCGCGGAAACAATGTGAGCGGGATGCGCTCATTTTCCTCCAACAACCAACGCCCCTCTTCTTCCAACAACACTCGACCGATGAGGGCCGCGGGAATGTTCGCGGCGTGATAGTGCCGCAATGCTTGCGCGCACGCTTCGGCTTCGCCCACCACCAACAACGCGCCGGCCGCATTCAATCCCAAAGGATCGAGTTGGAATTTCTCGCACAATAATTTGGTTTCGGGATAAAGCGGAATATGCGCGCTCACCAATTCCACGCCGAGTTTTTTTTCTTCCAACACGGCGTGCATCGCGTTGGCTAAACCGCCCGCGACCGGCTGATGCAAGGCATGAATGCCGGGCACTTGCCACGCGACCTTCGCCTCTTGCAATATGCTAATGCCGGGATCATGCCAAAAGCCTTGGCAGCGTTGCGCAAAGTCGGCCTCAAAAATTTCCGCCAGCGCCGCAAATTTTTCTCTGCCGATAAGAGCAGTGGCTTCCACGGCCAAAGCTTTGGCGAGCAGAATAAGATCGCCCGGCTGGATTTGCGCGGGACCATATTGGCGCGCGCGCGGCGCCTCGCCCAACATCGTGCCGATAATCAGCGGTTGAGAAACGGCCGCCGTAATCTCCGCATGGCCGCCGCACCATGCAATCGCCGTGGTTTCGCACGCGTGATGGATCTGCTGGAAAAAATTTTCAGCAAGCGCTTCGTCCGTTTTATGTTCCGGCAAGAGCAGCGTTGCCATAAACCATTTCGGCTCGCCGCCAAGACATGCAACCGCGTTGGCAGTGACGTGAACCGCATGGTGGCCGAGAGTTTCGATTGCGGACGTGATCGGCGCCGTCTTGGCGAGGAGCCGGCGATCTTCAAGCTCGAGCACCGCGGCCTCGCGTTCGAAGTTGCGCAGCGCATGCGGATATTGCGCGAGCAGGCGCTGCAAAAATGCGGCGGGCAATTTACCGGCGGGCAAAAATGTTTGCGCTAGCGTCTCAGCAATTGGGGGAGCAAGGGACATGGTTCCTCTCGCAACAACGCCGGAAGATTTATTCCCAGCGAAACGATTTGACGGCAATGAACAACGTGATGACGGCCCACACGGCAAGGCCGAGCAATTGCGGAACGAGGTCGGGCAAAGTCGCGCCTTCAATGGCAATCGCGCGCAGGCCGTCGGCGAGATAGGTGAGCGGGAAAAAATCCGTGATGACGTGCGCAAAGCCAGGGAGATTGTCGCGGCTGAAGAACACGCCGGAGAGCATCATCATCGGTAAGGTGATAATGTTGGCGAGCGGCGCGACTTGGTCTTCGGATTTCGAAATGCCGGAAAGCGCAAAACCGATCGCAAGAAAGATTGTGCCGCCGAGCAAACCAACCACGAGCATGTTGAGGAGATTGCCGATGAAGTGCAGCTTGAAGAACAGCACGCCCGCGCCGACCATGACCAGCACTTGCAGCATGAGTATGAGCAAACGCGAGAGCACTTGCGCGATAATGAAATCGCTCGTGGGCATCGGCGTAGCAAGCAGCCGGCGCAGAATGCCGCGCTTCTTTAGAATGACAAAGCTGAAGGCCACGCCGAACACGCCGCCTTGCATGATCGACATCGCGAGAATGCCGGGCAACAAGAAATCGAGGTACGAGAGATTGCGGCTATTCACCATTGCAACGCGGAGCGCATGGCGCGGCAGATGATTCTGTTGAAAAATGATTTCGTCGAGCGCGCGTTGCACGATCATTCTGCCGGCTTGCGCTTCCTGGATTTTTTCCGCGTTGAGGTAAAGCGCGAGCGAATCGTTGCCGTTCGCTTGGAAGGCCGCGGGAATAACGAGCACGAGCGCGCGATCGCCCTTTTTTAGCCGGGCCAGCTCTTCCGCTTCTGCGCCCTCCGAAATTTTCAGCATCTGAATCGGATGCAGCAAGCGCACGAGCGTCGTGTCCGAAGAATGGTTCACGACGCCGATTGCCACGTGGCCGACGCCGTCGAAACTGACAAAGCTAAATAAGAACACCATGAACAGCGGCAACACGAGGGACCACAGAATGGCCTCACGCTGGCGCATGAACATTTTGAGCGAAGAAAGAATCAGTTTGAGCTTGAGTCGCATCTATTCGTCTCGCAGTGAGTGCCCCGTGAGATTGAGAAACACGTCTTCCAAATTCGCCAAACGCTCGACGCGCTCTTTTGTGAAGCCGCGCGCCAGCAATTGGCGAATGAGTTCTTGCGGCGGCGCATTGGCGATGATCTTGCCCGCGTCCATGATCGCCACGCGGTCGCACAACTCTTCCGCTTCTTCCATGTAATGCGTGGTGATCACGATGGTCTTGCCTTCGGAGCGAATGCGTTTGATCACGCCCCATAAATGCCGGCGCGCTTGCGGATCAAGGCCGGTGGTGGGTTCATCGAGAAAAAGAATGACGGGATCGTTGACGAGCGCCGCGGCAATGGAGAAGCGCTGTTTCTGCCCGCCGGAAAGTTGCGCGACATAGGACTTGGCTTTGTCGCGCAACTCCACTTCATCGAGCAGCGCGAGCGGGTCAACCTGGCGGCCATACATTTCGCCGAAGAGCAGCAGCAATTCGGTGAGCGTGAGCTTATCGAAGAAGGAAGAAGCTTGCAATTGCACGCCGATGCGCTGCTTCACTTGCTGCGGCGCGCGGCGCACATCGAGGCCGTCGAGCACGACTTCGCCGTCGTCAATCGGCCGCAACGTCTCGATCATTTCGAGCGTGGTGGTTTTGCCCGCGCCATTCGGGCCGAGAATGCCGAAGACCTCGCCGGCCGCGACGTTAAAGCTCACGCCGTCTACCGCAACGAGGTCGCCGTATTTCTTTTTGAGGTGGGAAACTTGGAGGACATGATTCATGCTAGCGGCTTTTTTATATTAAAAAGGAGGTCAGCAGAATAATGAAAAATCATTCTGTCGCTTAATCATTCTGCCCTTGGGCTCGTCTCTTCTCGTTCCCCAACTCTGTTTGGGAACGCACTTGGGTTTGAAACGCCGTTTCAAATTTTCGCGCTCACAAGAACGAAGGACTACCTACGATCTACAATCTTCGATCTTCATTGTCATCTCCCCGCGGGCCGTTGCCCGCCGCCGCTGAAGCCGCCGAAGCTGTTCATGCTGCGCATGCGATTCATCATATCCTGGCGCGCGGCCGCGGCGCGGCTGTTTGAAAACACGAGCACGGTTTCGCCTTCTTGCACGCCATTGACGATTTCCGCATAATCCAAATTGCTCACGCCGATTTCAACCGGACGCGGACGATAGCCGTTTTCCGTTTGCACCAAAACGAATTTGCGCGGCGCGCCGCCGTTGCCGGCGCGCATCTCCTCACCGAAACGCGGGCCGCCTTCCCCTCCTCCCTGCTGCGCCATGCGTGTGCGCCACGCCGCGCGCGCAGAATCGTTCGGCGCGCCTTCGCGGCGATTGCCCGCGCTCGAGTCCGCGGGATTCATCGCCATCATCTGCGCGCGAATCTCGCGCAAGTCTTTCACGGCTTCCTTGGCAATGAGCAATACCTCGCGTCTATCCGCCACGGTCAAATCCACCGTCGCGTTCATGCCGGCTTTCAACCTGCGATTTGCATTTGAGACGATCACGGTCACATTGAATGTGGTTACGTTTTGCGCCACGGTTGCCAGCGGCGCGATACGCAACACCGCGCCGGAAAACACTTCCTCCGGAAACGCATCGGGGACGACTTTCGCGGCTTGCCCAATGCGCACTTGGCCGATGTCAACTTCATCGACCTCGGCATAAACATACATGCTATCCATGCGCGCCACCGTGGCGATGAGCGTGCCGCCGCTCACGGAGTTGATGCCCGACGCGATAATCTGTCCTTCTTCCACATTCTTCTGCAAGATGATGCCCGTAATCGTCGAACGCACGACCGAGTCCTTCAAACGGATTTCCATGGTCGCCACTTCGGTCGCGGCCTTCACCAGTTGCGCCTTTGCGCGCACTTCTTCGAGGCGCACTTGATCCATCTCTGCTTGCGAAAGCAGGCCGCGTTTAAACATCTCTTCCTGGCGTTTCACATTGCCCGCGGTTTGCGCAACCGTGGCTTTGGCCACGTCGAGATCGGCGAGGGCTTGCTCATACGTGTTGCGCGCGTCGGTTTCATCAATCCGCGCGATGAGGGCTCCCTTCGCGACGACGTCGCCTTCTTCCACGGGCATAATCATAATCTGCCCGGAAGCTTTGCTCTTCACTTCGACTTTGTCAATCGGCTCGATCTTGCCGGTGGCCGAAACCATCGCATTCAAATCGCCGCGCGCGATGGTATAAGTGCGCTGCGATTGCGCGCCCGGCATCGCAGCGGATTGCGGCTCGGTCTTTTTGTTCCAAAACATAAAAGCTCCGACGCCGAGCAAAACGACCACGATCGGGATGAAAATCAATTTACGCATGAGTAGAATTCCTTGGTTCGTGCTTAACGACTCATTTCATTACTGCATTGTTCGGTTAAACGAATACACCTCAAAATGTCATCCTGTAAGGAACCTCCCTCGCACTCGGCGCAAATCGCAAAACAAGATTTCATTCCAGCACGAGGAAGGATTTTATAGAATGACGGCGAAGAGGTGCGCTGGTTGAAAACTGCCGTCCTCTTCAAACGATTTCCGGTCGTCGTTCACAACCCCGCCGCGGCTTTGAGATACTTATCGCAAAAATCCTTGATCGCTTGATAGCCGCGAATCTGATTTTCTTTTTTCACAAAGCCGTGGCCTTCGTCTGGAAAGACGAGGTACTCGACGGGAACATTGTTCGCCTTCACCGCGGCCACGATTTCATCGGACTCCGCCTGCAACACCCGCGGGTCATTCGCGCCTTGCAATACGATCAGCGGGCGTTTGATGTTCTTCGCATGAAACAGCGGCGAAATGCGGCGCAAATATTCTTCATCCGTTTCGGGATTGCCCATCTCTTTGTACAACGCCTCGCGAAACGCTTCCCACCACGGCGGAATGCTCTTGAGCGTGCGCAACCAATTCGTCACGCCAAAAATGTCCACGCCCACCGTGAACTCTTCGGGCCGAAACGCGAGCGCCGCCGCAACCATGTAGCCGCCATAACTGCCGCCGATAATGCCGATCTTGTTCGCATCAATATAGCCCGTGGCCGCGAGAAATTTCTTCGCCTCCACGCAATCCGCGAGATCGCCTTCGCCGTGCTTCAAATCATCCATCTTAAAAAATGTTTTGCCATAACCCGAACTGCCGCGATTGTTCACGGCAATCACCGCGTAACCGTGATTCACCAAATACTGGATCAACGCGGAATAGCCGAGCCGCGATTGTCCGCCGGGGCCGCCATGCACCCACACGAGCGCGGGGGCTTTATTAGCGCTGCTCGCTTGGTGCGGTTTATAATAGATCGAAGGAATCTCCACGCCGTCGAAAGATTTGTAACGCACGACTTTCGCTTCCACCAAATCTTGCGGATTGATTTCGGGATTCATCGTGTCCGTGAGCTTGGCGTATCTCTGCGTGGCGAAGTCATACACATAAAGATTGTTCGGCGCGGTGGAGCCGTTCACATAAAACGCCATCAGCTTTTCGCTGCGCGAAATGCCGACCGAAGTAATTTCGCCGTTTGGCAACTCGGGCAGCTTCACCAGCTTGTTGTTCTTCGTGTCGAGAATTTTGATTTCCGTGTTCGCATCGTTGTTGATCGCGAGCACGCGATAGCGGCCCGTGCGCGAGAAGTAGGCGTACATGACGTCCCACTTCGCAGTCTCGACCGTTTCGAATTTGCCCGTAGCCAGAGCATAGCGTTTGAGATACGCAAACTCGCTGCCTTCATCGGTCGTGAAGTACAAACTCTTCGAATCCACGCCGAAGGCTTGCGCAGAAAATTGGGCGTCGCCCTCGTGTTTGCTGAGATGCTTCAGCGTTTGTGTTTGGCGATCATACAAATACATTTCGGAGTTGTTCGTGGTGATCGACTTGCCGAAGGCGAAATAACGTTCGTCGGGCGAGACGGTGCCGAGATCATAGCCCGCGTCGTTTTGATAAACGAGCTTGGGCGTGAACGTGGCAAGCTCCATTTCGTAAACATCCATAAAGCGGAGATTGCGCGCGTTGCTGCTATAGAAGAAACTCTGCTCATCATAAGCCCACCCTTCGAACGTCGCGCGTGCGGTATCATTCGGTGTGAGATCGCGAATGCGGCCGTCCTCTTCGCGCAGGTAGAGATGAAAAATCTCGTTGCCGCCCTTGTCGCTGGAATACAAAATGCGTTTATCTTGGGGAAAGAAAGAAATCACGAACACGGAGTTGTCTTGCGACTGCGTGAGCGGTTGCGCCGCGCCGCCCGCGGTGGGAATGCGATAGGCGTTGAAGATGCCGGTTTTGTTGCTCGAAATGAGCACGCTGCCGTCGTCGTGCGAAATCGAATTGCCCGAAATCGACACGGTGTTCATGAACTGCGCGATGGTGTATTGCTTCGGCGCGCGCGTCTGCGCGAAAGACGTTGCAGTCGCCACGGCCAACAGGGTAATTAAAACGATGCGATGGAATTTCACTTCCGCTCTCCTTGTTTGAATAACAGCCGCAAGCGAGCTCGTCGTAGCCCTGCCCTCTTGTGGGGCATTGCAGCGAGTATGAGTTTGTTGCTGCCACCATCCGCCCACAAGAGGCGGAGACTACTTTAGCTTGAGCAAGCCTACGCCAGCAACGCAAAGAACCACAACGGCAAGGTCACAACCTGCTTGTCCTCGACTTGCACTTGCTCAAAAAGATTTTTAGAAACCACGAGGCCGAGATCGAGACTTTCTTCCTGCATGAAATGCAGTAGGGGCTTATAATCGCTTGGCGTCAAACGTGCTTGATACTTCACTTCAATCGGCAAAGGCGCATGCGTGTTTTCCTGGAGCACAAAATCAACTTCATCCTGCTCGGTCGTGCGATAAAAATACTGCGCGCTTGGCGTTTGCGCTAGCGCGCTGACTTGGTTGAGAATCGTATGAACGAAATTCTCGGCTTCATGGCCGAGGTTGGTTTGATGCAGCAAATCCATGCCGGCTTTCCGGCTCAAGTAATTGCACATTCCCATGTCCCTAAAATAAACTTTCGGCTCTTTGATCAAACCCTTGCGCCGATTGGAAAAGAATGGCGGCAGCCGGTCAATCACGAAAGCCTCTTCGGCTAGCGCCAAATACTTCTTCACCGTTGCTGCCGTCAATTGCAATTGCGTGGCGAGACTCGAAATTTTCAAAAGCTGGCCGGTTTGCAAGCTCAACAAGCGCAACAATTTTTCAAGGTCGAGGTACTTCGCCGTGCGCAAGGTTTCCACGAGGTCGCGTTGAATCAACGCTTGCAAATATTCCTCGAGCCTAAGCTGGCGTTGCTCATTCGTTTCGGAAAGATAGATGCGCGGCATCGCGCCGAACACGAATTGCTTCTGCAATGCAAGTGTAATCTCGTTTTGAAAAGGCGCAGCCGCGGCATAATGCCGGCGCAGTTGCTCCGCGTCGTGCAAATCTGCAAAGGAGAACGCGGGCGCTTGCGGCACAACTTCCGTGAGCGAAAACGGCTCCACGACGAAGCTCATGGTCCGGCCACGCAAGCTTTCTGAAATACGATCGGAGAGCTGCAAAATCGAAGAGCCGGAGAGAATGAACTTGACGCGCTTTAGCAGATCGTAATACTCTTTGACAACGTCGGCGAAGCCGGAGAATTTTTGCACTTCATCCAAAAACACATACACCCGCTCGGGATAGCTTTCGAGCGTCTGCCCGAGAAAGGTCTCGATCGTATTTTTCAACGCATAGGGATGGCGGCTGAACTCTTCTTGCAGCTTCAGATTGTCGAGCAGAAAATAAAAAATGTTCTGCGGCTTCACACCGCTAGCGAGCAAGTGCTCGACGAGAGAATAAATGATCGTAGTCTTGCCCGTCTGCCGCGCGCCTTTGATCAACAAAATTTCATCAGCGTTCAGCCAGGATTTGATCTTGGAAAGGATCCGGCGCGTAATGATCTCGCCCTGCAATGCAGGTTGCCCACGCTTCCAAGGATTTTGTAAGGCAACGACGTTTTCCATGTTTCAGCCGCTCAATTAGATTGAAACATGGTATCGAAATTTATCCGTAAAAGCAAGACCGGCGGCGAACGCAATCATTGCTTCCTCGGAATGAAATCGCTATCTTTTTTCGAACAAACCCAACGGTGACCAATGCCCTCTTATCACTTCCGTTTTAGACGCTGCCGCTTCCTCTTGGTTGGAATTTTATTTTTTATCGCCTGCAAAAAAGATCCGGTCGATCCTAAGCCGGACGACACCACGCCGCCGGAATTTAAAGTGACGGACTTCGCAGCGCCGGAGCAATGCGCCTCTTGCCATCCGAATCATTATCAAGAATGGCAAAGCTCGATGCACGCGTATGCGTTCGTCGATCCGGTGTTCTTCGCGATGCATGATCGCGGCCAGCAACTGACGGGCGGCCAGCTCGATCAATTCTGCACGAAATGCCATAGCCCCATTGCCAGCCGCAGCGGTGAAACGCCGCCATTCTTCGATCGCAACAAGCTCTCGCCGATTTCCACGCGCGGCGTGTCGTGCGACGTTTGCCATTCCATTTCAAAAGTGAATAAAATATTCAACGCACAGTTTGAGATGTCGCCAGGCAACACGAAGTTTGGTTCGTTGAATAACCCCGCGGCGAATCCGTTTCAGCAATCGCAATTCAACGCGCTCTTTGACCGTTCGGAGTTTTGCGGCACGTGTCATGAGGTAGAGAACACGTTCAACACGCGGGTGGAGGAAACTTATACGGAATGGGTGCAAGCTTCAGTGGCGGGCATGTCCGCGGATTGCCAAGATTGCCATATGCCGACATACTCCGGCGAGGCTGCGGTAGGCGGGCCGATGCGCGACAAAGTGCATCGCCATTACTTCGTCGGCGTGGACGTGCCGCTCGTGGATTTCCCGGGCGCGGACGAGCAACGTCGAATGAGCGAAGAGCTGTTGAAAAATTCCGCGGAGATCAGTGTGCATGCGCCGGGCACGATTAAAGCCGGCGATACGCTGCGAGTTGGAGTCACAGTTTCAAACACGCGCGCCGGACATAATCTGCCTTCGGGCACGGCTGCGGAGCGCCAAATGTGGATTGCGATTCAAGCGCGCGAGGCGAACGGCAATCTACTCTATCAAACCGGCCAGCTCGATGCGAACGGCGATTTGATGGACAACCACAGCGCCCTCAATCCGAATGCCGATCGTGACCTCGTGGTTTATCGCCAAAAACTTTTTGACGCCACCGGCAAGGAAGTGCTCTTCTTCTTTCAAGCGAAGACGGTGGAGAATAATCTCATTCCGCTTTTTTCATCAAAGAGCGGCAACTATAAAATCGCTATTCCCGCGACAGCCTTCGGCCCGATCACGCTCGAGGTGAAGCTCCGCTTTCGCAGCCTGCCGCCGTACTTTCTGCGCGATTTGAATTTGGGAGAGTTGGTAGTGAAGGTGCCCGTGGTGGATATGGAAGCGGCGCAGAGGCAGGTGAGTGTGGAGAGGTGAAAGTTTGGATTGATGGAGTACTTACCAGTCAGCCACACAGACTTACAAGCTTGCAGGAAGCGGAAGCTAAGAGACAGCAGTACGGGAGTCTCGGGCATTATCTCGATGAAGAGTGCCGAGATGCTGTAGCTCATATCCTTCGCGACAATCCGAGGAAAACATCGCTTGATCCAAATAGCTGGGAAGATATGCACCGCATTGACGAAGCGGCTGGCTTCCTGCAGAATCTTGTAGAAATTTATGTGGAGCAAGAATTGGGTTTGAATTCAAAGGTCCACCCATTTCAACTTAATGAGCAGCAAGGCATGGAATATATGACCGAAAAAGAGTATTGGGGACGATTGAAAAACCCAAGTGGTAGTACTGCTTCCGCTACCCAGGATGCATGAGGGGGCACTTTATAAAGGGA
>CAYNDW010000056.1:0-15523 GCA_964395375.1 uncultured Cytophagia bacterium | reverse complement strand
AGAAGATTTTTTTACATAAGCAGCCTTCTTGTCTGAGAACAGATTTGCATGGTTACCGCCCACAATCAACTTCTCTCACGGCTAAATTCAGTACCTGACTGTTAGAACATATTGCCGTGGGATAAAATCGCTTGTTATTTTTTGGAGGGTGGCCTATATTGGCCGCGTGTTTTTTCGCGCTTTTATGAGCGTGAATTTTTGAAATGTCATTCTGCAAGAACCTTCCCTCGCACTTGGCACGAATTTCAAAACGGGTCGTGCATCCAGCGCCCAAAAAAGATTCCTCTTGCATGACAACGCTTTTTAATTTTTTCACCGAATCCCAAGCCGTTTATCTACGAGCACCCATGAAACGAATTACACTTCTTGTTCCATATCTCCTCGCCGCGTTGTTCCTGCTGAGTTGCAATCCCTCGTCGGTCAAAAACACGAGCACCCAAACGGCAACACGAAAATCCACGGCACAGGCCGACCCGCGTGCCGCCGAATTGGTCGCGCGCGGCGCGATTGCGGAGTTGCAGGGCGATTATAGCTCCGCGTTGCTCGCGTATCAAGAAGCTTTGCTTTATGACACCACTTCTGCCGCGCTTTACAACGCCATCGGCGAAGCCTATCTCGTGCTCAATAAACTCGACGGCGCCGAGCGCTCGCTGAAGCGCGGTTTGCGCCTCGATGCGCGCGACGTGCCCAGCCATGAAACGCTGGCGGAGGTTTATCAACGCCTGGGCAAAGCGGAGCAGGCCGCGCAAGAGCACAAAGCCATTTTGGAGATCGAGCCCGAAAATACCGGCGCGCTGTATTATCTCGCGGCCTATTATCTCGCCAAGCGCGCGCCCGAATCCGCGGCACAAATGTATCAACGCCTCGTGGACCTGGGCAAGGCCGGTATGCGCGAATGGTGGCAGCTCGGCACGCTTTATCTCTCCCTCAAAAAATATCCCGAAGCGCGCGCGGCCTTCGAATACTCGCTCAAAGATTCGCCCGACGATGAACGCGGCTATCTCGCGATCTCCGCCATCTATGCGGCGCAGAGCGACACCACGGGCTTAATCGCGTGGTATGAAAAAGCGCTCGCGCAAGACGGCTCATTCAACGAAGTGCGCGATAAACTGAAAGAAGTGTATCTTGCCACGAAGCAAACGGCGAAGGCCATTGCTTTGATCGAGAGAGCCGTGGCGGAAGATTCTTCCAATCTCGTTCCTTTGGTGCAACTGCACGAACTTTATCTGCAACAAGGCGATACGCTCAAGGCCAATGCGAATCTGGAGCAAGCCATTGCCGGCTTGCAAAAGCGCTGGCAAAAAGATTCCACCAACGTGCGCTTGCTCTTGCAAATTAGCGATCTCCAACAACAACGCGGCGATTCCACCGGCGCGGACGCCACGCTCGCGCGCGCGATAAAATTTTTGCAGCGCAAAACGAACAACGACTCCACCAGTTTGGAAAACCTGCAAATGTTGAGCGGCTTGTTCTTCGAGCGCGGCGACACCGCGCAAGCGCTGAAGACGGCGGAAGCATGGATCAAACGCGCGCCCGCCGATCCCCGTGGGCATCTGTTCTTGGGACGATTGGCGTATCAAAGCAATCGCTTGCCGCTCGCGGTGACGCACTTGAGCAAAGCCGTGGAGTTGAATGAATCCTTGCTCGAAGCTTGGTCCACGCTCGGCTTGGCGCATTTTCAGCTTAATCAAAACGAAGCAGCGCAGCGCAGCTTTGAACATGCGCATGAATTGGCGCCGGAAAATCCCGTGGTCAATTTCTTTTTGGGCGTGAGCCTCAGCCAGCAGCGCAAACATCAAGATGCGGTGCCTTATTTAACGCGCGCCGTCGAAGCGGCGCCGGACAATGCGCAATGGAAAGGCACGCTCGCGGCCACGCTCGATGAAATGGGTAAGCATGCGTCTTCGGATTCGCTTTATGACCGCGCACTCAAGATTGCTCCGGACGATGCAACGCTGTTGAACAATTACAGCTACAGCCTGTCCGAACGCGGCGTGCAATTGGATAAAGCCGTTGCCATGGTGCAACGCGCGCTCGTCGCCGAGCCGAACAACGGCGCGTTTCTCGACACCATCGGATGGATTCATTACAAACGCCGCGAATATCAACTCGCGCTCGAATACATTCTCAAAGCCATCGACGTGCGCGACACTTCCGCCGAAGTATTCGAACATCTCGGCGACGTATATGAAAAACTCGAACGGCACGAAGAAGCGCGCGAAGCTTGGCAAAGAGCGCTCAAGCTCGACGGCAAACGCGCGAGCGTTTTGCAACGGCTGGGGCTTGAGCAGAAGACGCAGGTGCCGTGAATGTTCTTCCCTTGGAATTGTCATTCCGCAGGAATCTTTTTTCGCACTGGGAAGATTCTTCAATTTGAGGTGGTACCCAGTGCTAAAAAAGATTCCTACTGAATGACAGTCGAGCCGTATGTTGAATTACCTCTCCATGAAAAAAATTCTCCCCTGCATTCTCTTCTTCCTCTTCGGCTGCGCCGGATCGCGTGCTTCACGTCCCCTCGTGTCCATGGACCCGCAACAAGTTTACTCGCAGGTCGCGGAGAACTATCGCCGCTTGCATTCGTTTCGCGGCAATGGACGGTTGATCATCGATTCTCCCGAAATGCAACTCGCCGCCTCGGCAACCATACTCACGCAGCAACCGGATTCCATGTTCATCAAAGTGGAAGCCACATTTGGCGTGGACGCCGGCTTTTTCTTCGCCGACCGCAAACGTTTCGAAAGTTATTCGCCGTTCGAGAATACTTATTTCTTCGGCGAGGTGAATCAGATGGAGCAGTTGCTGCTCTTTCGCATGAAGGTGAATTACGACGAAATGTTGAGCGGCATCACCGGCGCGATGTTGCCGCCGTTCGACAGCACATTCGTCATGGCGATTGACAACGACACCTATCGCTTCGAAGGCAAACGCGATCTTTGGCGCGTCACGTATTGGGTCGATCCCAAACGCGTGGCAGTCACCAAAGCCGAGCAACACGACAGCACCGGCGCGCTTTATAGCCGGCAAACTTTTCGCCGGTTTCATAAGACCAACGGCGCATGGCTCCCGCAATGGTTGCAATTGGATCGCCCCGGCGCGCGCGAACGCTTCACGATTTTCTATGATCGCATCGCGATTAACGCGAAGCTCGCCGCGACCGATTTCACGCTACGTGTTCCATCCTCAGCCGCGCGCATCAATCTCTCCGCTCCGGTTGCGGAACCGGAAATTCCGAACCCACAGCCACAGGACTAGCAGCAATGACGCCCGAGTCAACCTCTTCCGACAATCCCCAAACGCCTCGCCGTCGCAATTCCCGTCGACGTTATCGCCGGCCGCGTTCGGAGTCGCATACGCAAGAGCAACGCGCCGCGGAGCCGGCGCCTTTGGCCAATCAAGAGCGCGAGGCCAAAACGAAAACACCGGCGCAGCAGCCGCGTCGTACCCGCCCGCAATCTCATGGCGGGCGTCCGCGGCTTTCGATTGTCATTCCGCTCTTCAATGAAGCCTCTTCGTTGGCGGAACTGCACGGAAAAATTTCCGCGGCCTTGCAAGACTTTCGCATACCCGCGGAAATCATTTTCATTGACGACGGTTCCAGCGATCGCTCCTTCGAAGTTTTGCGCGAAATTCAGCAGCGGGATCGCCGCGTGCGCGTGGTGCAGTTCCGCCGCAATTTCGGTAAATCCGCCGCGCTGGCCGCGGGCTTCGAACGCGCCGTGGGCCAATTCATCGTCACGATGGACGCGGACTTGCAAGACGATCCCGCGGAGATCAAACCTCTGTTGGATGAAATGAAGCGCGGCGATTTTGATTTGGTCTCCGGCTGGAAACGGGAGCGCCACGATCCGTTCATTAAAAAATTCTCTTCGAAAGTTTTTAATCGCGTCACCGCGTTCATGACCGGCTTGCGTTTGCATGACATCAATTGCGGCCTCAAAGCCTATCGCCGCGAAGTGACGAACAGCATTCCGGTGTATGGCGAGTTGCATCGCTTTCTGCCCGTGCTCGCGTTCAAAGAAGGTTTTCGCGTCGGCGAAGTCGTGGTGAAGCATCATCCCCGCAAACACGGCAAGAGCAAGTTTGGGCCTTCGCGCTTCTCCAAAGGTTTTTTTGATTTGATCACCGTGCTCTTTCTCTCGCGCTACACCAAACGCCCGTTGCATCTTTTCGGCGTGGCTGGAACCATGGCTTTCATCGCCGGCCTCGGCATTGCCGGCTATCTCACCTACGAGCGCCTCGTGCTCAAATCTTATCTCACCAATCGGCCTGTGCTCTTTTTGGCGCTGCTGCTCATGATCATCGGCGTGCAAGCCGTGTCGATTGGTTTGCTCGGCGAAATGATCACCGCGGCGAACACGCATGCGCGCGCGTATTTTGTGAGGGAGGAATTGGGAGGAGACAAAAATTGGACCTAGCCACGCTGG
Organism: uncultured Cytophagia bacterium; assembly: GCA_964395375.1. Classification (GTDB taxonomy): domain Bacteria; phylum Zhuqueibacterota; class Zhuqueibacteria; order Zhuqueibacterales; family Zhuqueibacteraceae; genus JABWAN01. The sequence continues at coordinate 11,099 of CAYNDW010000056.1, read as the reverse complement.
TGGGATAAGGTTGCGCTCAGTTAGTTTTAACCCCTGAACTCCTGACCCTCTGAACCCCTGAAAAAGATTCCCACGAAGCGGGTCATTTTTTTTGAAAAATTCGAGGAGGCCGGTTATGGCCGAAGAATTTGTTTAGTTCTTAAACTCCGTTTGGGAACGCGAGGCCAAGATCCCGCCCAATTTCAAATCTTCAATACAAACTTAAAACTGCTTCTCACATGAAAGCCATGATTTTCGCCGCGGGCCTCGGCACGCGGCTGCGGCCACTCACGAACACGCGCCCCAAAGCGCTGATTGAAATCAACGGCATCACCTTGCTCGAGCGCGCGATTCAGCATCTACGCAGCGCGGGCGTGAACGAAATCATGGTGAATGCACATCACTTCGCGCCGCAAATCGCTGCGTTCCTGCGCGCGCGGAACAACTTAGGCCTGCGTGTGGAGCTTTCACACGAAGAGGTTTTGCTCGACACCGGCGGCGGCTTGAAAAAAGCGGCGTGGTTCTTTGATGATGGGCAGCCGTTCTTCGTGCACAACGCGGATGTTCTTTCGCATCTCGATCTCGCACGCATGTATCGTTTTCATGTGGCGCATCATGCGCTCGCCACGCTCGCGGTGAAGCCGCGTGCGACGAAGCGGCAATTGGTGTTTGATGAAGCAGGCCGGTTGTGTGGGAGGAAAGAGGCTTTAACTGCGGGCAGCCCTGCGATTTCGAAAAACACCCATCTCCAGGGGGGAATTGTTGAATCCCCTATCGAAGAAGGATCGCTCGACCTCGCGTTCGACGGCATTCATGTGATCTCACCGGCGTTGCTCGGCATGCTGGAAGAAGAAGGCGCGTTCTCGATCATCGACACATATCTGCGTCTCGCCGCGGCGGGCGAACGGATTCTCGCGTTTCGTTCGGACGAGTATTATTGGCGCGACGTGGGCAAGCTCGCGGAGTTGGAAGAGATTGCAAAGGAACTCGCCGAGCAGGACAACGTTTTGCCGTTGCCCCTCAAATCTGTCCTCCAGTAGGAATCTTTTTACGCGCCGGGACGGTTGCCGAGCGCGTAAAAAGATTCCTGCCACCTGAATTTTGCCCATGCCGCACTCCCCTCACAACACCTTCGTCACTTTCAACCAATCCTTTTTTTCCGCATTGACCGCGGCGATGTTATTGGCCGAGCCCATGACCACGACGAGGCCGTGCTCATTCGCTTGCTGCAATACCTCGGCGAACGCGCGGAAGTCCGCGGCGGTTGTGCCGAGCACCTCGTCGCGCATACGTTGCCGCTCGGCTTCGTCGTCGCCCACGAGCCGGCGCACCATCGAGGTGTAGCCTTTCGCGTCGGGCAATTGATAGGAATCCAAATCGCCGATCACGCCGATGATGTTCTTCGTCAACTCGTCTTCGCTCAACTCCACTTCGCGGAGATAACGCGCCGCGGCGTCGTAGTTCTCAATCGTCTTCAACAAATTCGGGTCGCGATAAGAAACGAAGTTGAACACGCCGGAGCGGCGATCAAAACTGCAAAAACCGCCATACGCGCCGCCCTGCATGCGCACGCGCTCCCACAACCAAGTCGTGCGCAGAAAGTTGCTGATCACCAGCGCGGAGCCGTGAAATTTGTAACCGTGTTCATAGAGATTCGCGCCTTTGCCGACATAATTGACCTGCGCGGGGATGGTGAGGCCTTCGAAAGTTTTTTCAAACGAGGGCCGCCACGCGTTGAGCTTGACGGGCGCCTGCGGCAACGTAGCGAGGAAATCTTCAAGCTGCGGTTTGAACTGCGTGTAACCGGCTTCGTCGAGCGTGACATTGCAAAACATGCTGTCGCGGTTCACGAGCAGGCTGCGAATTTTTTCGAGCGCGGCCACAACGCCGGGCCAATCGCCATCGACTTTCTCCGCCAGTTCGCGCACGAAGAATAGATAGCTCACCCCGCCCATTTGTTCGCCGAGCCAGCCGGCCTCATCAAAACGCGAGCGCAAACGCGCGCTCACGAAACCGTGGCCGCGCGGCACAAGCGCGGCTTCGCGGCTCGCTTTTTCATCCAACACCATTTGCCGAAAACGCTCGCGATCGTCAAAGCGCGCGGTGAGCAAAATATCGCGCAAGATTGCGAGCAAGTCCGGCGCTTGCGCGAGCATGGCTTTGCCGCGCAGCATCAGCCAGGTTGCGGTGCTTTCGCTTTTGTTCATGCGCGAAACCAGCGTGGCGGGATGAAGGCCGCCGGTTTTTCTGCCGATGCGCTGCAAGAGTTGCACGAACGATTCTTGCGTGGTGCCCATCTCCAGCAACGCGCGGCTGAACAGCGGCAGATACGGCAACAATTCTTGCGGCAGCGCGTGCAGATCGAAACCGACTTCCAAATAAACGATGCCGTTGGTGAAGAGGTCGTGATGGAGCAGAGGCACGCCGCGATGATCATGCACGGCAATCGGAATTTGTTTATTGCGCGGTTCCAAGTCCGAACGCTGCAGCATGGGCAAAGTGGCGAGCGCTTCGGGCGCATCCGGGGTTTCTTGCCAGTGTTGCAGCGCTTGCGTGTTGGCGATGACGGCCTGCACTTCCGTGGCGTTCATCTGCGCGCGCGCGGCAGCGAGCCGTTGTTGCTCCGCGGCTTCTTGTTCTTTGGCGCAGTTGGCGTCCGGCGCGAGCGTGACGGTTACGCGATGTTGCTGCGAGAGAATATCGCGCGTGATCATGTTTTCGAAATAATGCGGCACGTTCGCGGCGCGCTCTTTAATCGCGGCCAGAGGCTTTTCATAGGTCAAGGCTTCGAACGGATCGCCCTCGTGCAGCCATGTGCCCAACGCGCCGAACATCAGCACCAAGCCGCGCGGATACGAGCCGGTGTTGTTCTCGCGCAAACGAAATTGAACCGTGTTCAACGAGGCTTCAATGGCATGAGGATCGAGACCTTGTTGCGCCAACGCTTCCAGAGCTTGCACAATGAAGGGTTCAACCTGCTCGGCGTTTTCCGGCGCCACGCCTTTTAAGCCGACGGAGAAATACATTTGCCGCAAGTCCGTTTCCAAGCCCGCGCCGGTGACGTCTTCGCCCAGGCCGGAGTCGATGAGCGCTTTGTGCAGCGGCGCGGCCGGCGTGCCGAGCAAGATATGCGTGAGCAGGCTCAGCTCCAGCGTCTTGACGGGATCTTTGGTTTCATAGAGCAGCCAGTTAACCGTGACCATGTTTTTGGCCGACCCGGCTTCTTCGCCCGCGTCATATTTGCGCAAGAACCGTTGTTGCTGCTCGCGCCGCGGATGCAAGGGAACAGAAGAAGCCACCTCTTCGCGCTGGAAATCTTTCTAATAATTTTGCGCCTTGCGCAAACGCGTTTGAGCATCATCATCGCCATAAAAGAAAATGCGCGCGTTGGAGGGATGGTAATAGTCTTCATGAAATTTCTTGAACTGCTCCCACGTCAAATCCGGAATGTGCGCGGGATCGCCGCCGGAGTCCACGCCGTACGTGTGCCCGGGAAAGAGCAATTGCTGCGAGTATTCGCCGAGCAAACGATCGGGCGAGGAATACGAGCCTTTCATTTCATTGAACACGATGCCTTTGAACGCGAGCGGCGCCTCCGCGTTTTCCAAATCATAGCGCCACCCCTCTTGCTGCAACTTCTGCGGCGTAAGGAGCGGATAAAACACCGCGTCGAAATACACGTCGATGAGGTTATAAAAGTCTTGCAGATTCGTGCTCGCCACGGGATAGCACGTCTTGTCCGCAAAAGTGAGCGCATTGAGAAAGGTATTGAGCGAGCCTTTGACCATTTGCACGAACGGATCTTTCACCGGAAACTTGCGCGAGCCGCAGAGCACGGAATGCTCCATGATGTGCGCCACGCCCGTGGAATCTTGCGGCGGCGTGCGAAACGTGATGCCGAAAACTTTGTTCTCGTCGTCATTGGTGAGCGAAAGCAGCTCCGCGCCGGTTTGCAGATGGCGATAGAGTTTCGCGTGCGTTTTTAATTCGGGAAGGTCCTGCTCTTTGAGCAATTCGAAACCATGAAGGTTGGTCATTGTTGTCCTCGGGGAAACGGTGTTGGAGTATTGGGATATTTGGTTATTGGTGCGTGTGGTTCTAATGTAAGAATTTCGGCGCAAAGTTCAAGCTTGACAAACTAAAACGCGCTGCCTAGATTGCAGCACAGTGTCTGCACGTGAAATCACAAGCATGAACCCGACTCATTGGAAAGGTCGAATATGAAAGCAGTGCGAAGAAACGATCCTTGCCCGTGTGGTTCCGGTAAGAAATACAAGAACTGCTGCGCTCGCGAAAATTCCGCGCAAACCACGCCGGCAAGAAAGACGATACACTTCACCGATACGGAAGGATTTCGTTCTTCCGCGCAAGTTACCTCGTTTGACGCGATCCCCACGCACAACCAGAACGGCTTGCGGCCCGAGATTACGCCGGAGCAAATGATGGATTTGTGCCTCGATGAAATCCACCGAGCGCTTGCGACCGAGCACGTCAGCGCAACTAAAGACTTGGTCGACGCCGTGCTTCGCGAAATGGACGTCGTTCCCACTTTTACCTATCGGCAAATAGCGGAGCGCATGGAAAAAGACGGCCGATTCAGCGTGTTCAAAGGACAACTCTGCAGCCTCAACGGGACGGACCCTGTGACGTTGATGGAGAAGAAGCTTCGCGCTTGATTTGCGAAGGAAATTTCGGCAAATACCGCCGCCAAATTCCATTGCTAACTTCGGAGGAAAATAACATGGCAAAGATAAACGTGAAGGGCCGGAAGATAGCCATTTTTCGTCAAAAGGAGGACGACTATATTTGCATCACGGATATTGCGCGCTATCGGGACGAAGAACGAAGCGACTATCTCATTCAAAATTGGCTGCGGAATCGTAATACGATAGAATTTCTTGGCATCTGGGAGCAACTAAACAATCCCGATTTTAATTCCATCGAATTCGATGGAATTAGAAAACAAGCCGGGCTCAATAGCTTTTCCCTAACTCCAAAACGTTGGATAGAGGTAACAAACGCCGTCGGACTGATCTCGAAGACCGGTCGCTACGGCGGAACTTACGCGCACAAAGATATTGCGTTCGAATTCGCTTCGTGGATTTCGGTGGAATTCAAACTTTATTTGATCAAAGAATTCCAACGCCTGAAAGAAGAGGAACTGAAGCAACTCGGCTGGGACATCCGCCGCAATCTCGCCAAGATCAACTATCGCATTCACACCGATGCCATCAAAGAGAATCTGATTCCGCCGGAATTGACGCCGCAGCAAACAAGCTTGGTCTATGCTTCCGAGGCGGACGTTTTGAACATGGCGCTCTTCGGCAAAACCGCGAAGCAATGGCGCGACCGCCATCCCAGCGACAAGGGCAATATTCGAGATGACGCGAACGTATCGCAGCTTGTTTGCCTCTCCAATTTGTAAAATCTGAATGCGTTGTTCATTCAAGAAAAACTGCCGCAGCCGGAACGTTTGGGCAAGCTGAACCAAATCGCCATTCACCAAATGAAACTGCTCACGAACGATAACAGAGTCAAGCAGCTTGGAGCGGGAAGTAAGTAACGGGATCCATGGGTTTCGTATGAGGAGACGCGCAGATAACAACGCCTTCGGCGCCGGCGAAACCGGATAAAGAAGTGTAAGGGTTTTGCTCTTCTTGACTCGCACAAATCAACGTAGAGCCGAAAGAAAAATTATTCGTGATCAGCCACGGCAAACCCGCGCCTAGTGGAATGTCGAACGAAAAAAAGGGAGAGCACACACATGCCAAACGAAAGCCAAATCCTGCTTTACCGCGCCGATGACGGTAAAACGCAAATTCAAGTCAAGCTGCAAGACGAAACCGTGTGGCTGACGCAGGCGCAGATGGCGGAGTTGTTTCAGAGAAACGTACCCACCATCAATGAGCATATCAAGAACGTTTATGAAGAAGGCGAGTTGGAGGAAGGAGCAACTATTCGGAAATTCCGAATAGTTCAAACCGAAGGAAAACGGCAGGTTACGCGCGAGGTCGATTTCTACAACCTCGACGTGATCATCTCCGTGGGCTATCGCGTCAAGTCGCATCGCGGCACGCAATTTCGTATATGGGCCACGCAGCGCTTGCGCGAGTACATCGTCAAAGGCTTCGTTATGGACGACCAACGTTTGGCCGGCGGCGCGACCAACTACTTTGACGAACTCGTCGAGCGCGTCCGGCGCATTCGCACTTCGGAGTGCAACTTCTACGAAAAGGTGCGAGATATTTTTGCGACCAGCATCGACTACGATCCCAAGACCGAATACGCACAGCAGTTTTATGCGACGGTGCAGAATAAATTCCACTACGCGATTCACGGTCACACCGCGGCCGAATTGATTGCCAAGCGCATCGACAGCAGCAAGGAGTTCATGGGACTCACGAATTGGCCGGGCAAAATCATCACCTCGAAAGACGCGAAGGTGGCGAAGAATTATCTCGAAGAGCTTGAGTTGAAACGGCTGGAGCTTCTTGTCGAGCAATTTCTTTCCTTTGGCGAACTGCGCAGCGTTGAGAGGAGGCCGATGTATATGAGCGATTGGCTCAAGAAGCTCGACGGTTTTCTCGTTCTCAACGAAAAGGAAATTCTCCAACACGCGGGCAAAGTTTCGCATCAAGCAATGGAAGCAAAGGTGCGCACAGAGTTGGAGAAGTATAGCCGGAGAATAGACGCGAAGCAGATCGAAGCGCCGCAACAACGTGAAGCAGATTTCAATTAAGAGTCGTGCTTGAATTGGATAAACAAATCGAAAAACTTTAAAGTTCAGCTAAAATGTACCCCACAACCAATACCCCCGACACCCTCCTCCTCGTTGACGACACGCCCACGAACATCGGCGTGCTGTTCGAATATCTCACGCAGAACGGCTTCAAAGTGCTTGTCGCGCAGGACGGCGAGAGCGCGTTGGAGCAATTGCAATTCAGCCGGCCCGATCTCATTCTGCTCGACGTGCTCATGCCCGGCATTGACGGCTTTGAAACGTGCCGCCGTTTGAAAGCGCAGCCCGCGACCAAAGATATTCCCGTCATCTTCATGACCGCGCTCGCGGAGACCGTGGATAAAGTGCGCGGCTTCGAAGTGGGCGCGGTGGATTACATCACCAAGCCGATTCAGCACGAAGAGTTGCTCGCGCGCGTCACCGCGCATCTCACCATTCGCAAGCTGCAAGCGAGTTTGATTCAACAGAACGAAGCATTGCAGCGCGAGATCGCGGAGCGCGAGCGCTTGCACGGCGAGAAGAATTATTTGCAGGAAGAAATCAAGACGCACTACAATTTCGATGAGTTGGTGGGCGTATCGCCGGCCATGCAAAGAGTTTTCGAAAACATTGCGCGTGTGGCCGGCACCGACACGACCGTGCTCCTCACCGGCGAAACCGGCACGGGCAAAGAACTCGTCGCGCGCGCGATTCACCATGCGAGTCCGCGCAAGAGCAGTGCGCTCATCAAAGTCAATTGCGCCGCGTTGCCGAGCGGGTTGATTGAGAGTGAGTTGTTCGGCCATGAAAAAGGCGCATTCACCGGCGCGACCGCGAAGAAGAAAGGCCGCTTCGAACTGGCTGATGGCGGCACGATCTTCCTCGACGAAGTCGGCGAACTACCGCTTGAAACGCAAGTGAAGCTGCTGCGCGTCCTGCAAGAGCAGGAGTTTGAAACCGTGGGCGGCACGAAGACGATCAAAGTGAACGTGCGCGTCATCACTGCGACGAATCGCAATTTGCAGGAAGAGGTGAAGAAAGGCGCATTCCGCTCGGATTTATTTTTTCGCCTCAACATCTTTCCCATTCATTTGCCCGCGCTACGTGAGCGCAGCGAAGACGTGCCGTTGCTTGCCGACAGCTTCGTGAAGAAGTTCTCCGCGAAGAACAGCAAGCGCGTGACTGCGCTTTCGCCGGCGGCGCTTGATCTGCTTAAAAACTATCACTGGGCCGGCAACGTGCGCGAGTTGACGAATGTCATCGAGCGCGCGGTGATCTTGTGCGATGTGAGCGTGTTGCAACCCAAGCATCTGAATCTCACCACGGCCGCGGCGATTGGCGAAGAAGAAATTTGGAACATGGAAGAAGTGGAGAAGCAGCATATTTTGAAAGCGCTCAAACGCACACGCGGCCAAGTGGGCGGGGCAAACGGCGCGGCGCAATTGCTCGGGGTGAATCGCACGACGCTGATTGCGCGGATGAAAAAAATGGGGATTGGTGCGGGAACTGAAGGCCTCTGAGTTTGTGGCGCATATGACGCGCTCATTACTACTCTTTTAAAACTCCGAGCTCGAAATCGATTACACTTCGTGCTCCTTCATACTGTCATTCAGAAGGAATCTTTTTAAGCGCTCGGCAGCGTCTCTAGCGAGTAAAAAGATTCCTTCTGAATGACAGGTTACGAGGAGAACGGATTTTTTGACGCGGTTATTGTTTATCCCCACCTGTAAGTTTTCCCGCCTCACACCGACCAATCTTCGTTAAAAACTTCACCGCCTAAAACCACGCGAACAACTTTGAGCCGCTTCATCGGAGAGAGAGAAAATGGAAAGCAATTTCACCAACGGCAGCGAATCCCACAATCATAAACACGAGCCGAATCGCTTTGCAGTTATTCCCACTGCGGCGCGTTTGCGCGCGAACACGGAGCTGACGGGCAAGGGCGTGACGATTGCGTTCATCGACTCGGGCTTTTATCCGCATCCCGATTTGATTCAACCGGCGAATCGCATTCTCGCTTACGTTGATATAACGGAGTCCGACGCGCCGCTCGATCTGCTCGCGAAGACGCAGCCGGAAACGTGGGATTGGCACGGCACGCAGACTTCGGTTTCGGCAACGGGCAATGGTTTTCTCAGCGAGGGCATTTATCGCGGGCTCGCTTCCGAGGCGCAAGTGGTGTTGATCAAAGCGAGCGCGCGCGGCAAGATTACGGAGCCGAACATTGCGAAGGCTTTTGAGTGGGTGAGGGCGAATCGCGAGCGCTACAACATTCGCGTTGTGAGCATCTCGCTCGGCGGCGATGAAGACGTCGCGCATGAAACGAATATCGTTGATCAGGCCGCGGAGGCTTTGGTGCAGGCGGGCATTGTCGTTGTCGTTGCTGCGGGCAATTCGGGTTGCACGAGTGAGCACAAGCCCGTGCCGCCGGCGAATGCGCCTTCGGTGATTACGGTGGGCGGATACAACGACAACAATCAACTCAACGGCAATGTGGATTTGTATTGCTCGAGCTATGGCCCGACCGCGAACGGTTTTCTCAAACCGGAAATCATCGCGCCGGCGATGTGGGTGGCTGCGCCGATTTTGCCGAACACGGAATTTTATCATCGCGCGGTCGCGCTCTCGCAACTTGCGGCAGCGCCGGATTACATGTTGAACGCGCTCGTAAGCGAATATTGGCAACTCGCAGAAATGTCGCCGGAGTTTGCGCAAGCCGAGCCGGAGTTGATTCGCGCGATGATCGACGCGAAACTGCGCGAGAGCAAAATCGTGGCGACGCATTATCAGCACGTGGACGGCACTTCGTTCGCCGCGCCGATTGTGGCTGCGCTCGTGGCGCAAATGCTCGAAGCGAATCCTAAGCTCGCGCCCGCGATGGTGAAGCACATCTTGATCGCGACCGCGGATCGCATTCCAGATCAGGCCGCGGTGCGACAAGGTTATGGCGTGGTGAATGCGCGGCGCGCGGTGGATATGGCGAGCCGCGAGCAGCATCAGCTTAATGGCCATCATTTTCTGCCGCCGCGCATCGAGAGCGGCAAGATGGTTTTCTATTTTCATCACGACGAAGCGGAGAGCGTGTGGCTCGTGGGCGATTTCAATAATTGGCAGCAAGCGCATACCCGCTTTGCGAAGCAGGAGGAAGAAGGCATTTGGCGCGCGGAGATTGCGGCGCCTGCTCCGGGCCGGCACGAATATAAACTTTTGCTCGACGGCCATCGTTGGTTGGATGATCCGAACAACGCGTTGAAAGCGCCGGACAATTACGGTGGGTTCAATTCGATCCTTTATGTGAAGTGAGGCGCGGAGGGCTTGGGGCGGAGGGCTTAGAGCAGAGAGTTGAGAATCGAGAGGCGAGTGCTGAAAGCTGAGAACTGAAAACAAATTGACGCAGCTTGAAAGAGTTTATGATGAAGGTTGATTTTCAAACGAACACACGACTCGCAAAGAGCGATGAGCAAGGCACTATGCCCATCGCCCCAAGCTCTCTGCGCTTCGCCCTCCGCCAACATTGGCCGGAGTATATGATGGAAGCCGCGGAGCTTGGCCTATTCATGATCGTGGCGTGTGTGCTTGCCGCGGTGATTGACTATGTCGGCTCGCCGGTGCGGCAGATGCTGCCGAACGATTTGATGCGTCGCGGCCTCTTCGGGTTGTGCATGGGCTTGACTGCGATCGCGATTGTGTATTCGCCCATGGGCAAACAATCCGGCGCGCATTTCAATCCCGCGGTGACGTTGACGTTCTTGCGCCTCGGCAAAGTTGCGCCGTGGGATGCGCTCTTCTTTGTCCTCGCGCAATTTATCGGCGGCGTGCTGGGCGTGATGCTTTCCGCGCTCGTTTTGGGAAATATCATTGCCGACCCGACGGTGAATTATGTCGCGACCGTTCCGGGCAAAGAAGGCGCGGTGGTTGCATTCGCGGCGGAGATTGCGATCACGTTTATTTTGATGACGGTGGTGCTGCATGTTTCAAACACGGAGCGCGTGGCGAAATACACCGGTCTGTTCGCGGGCGCGCTCGTGGCCACGTTCATCGCGTTCGAAGCGCCGCTTTCGGGCATGAGCATGAACCCCGCGCGCACATTGGCCTCGGCGTTGCCCGGCCAAATTTGGAATGGTCTGTGGATTTATTTCACCGCGCCCGTGCTCGGCATGCAGCTCGCGACGAGCGTGTATACGGCGATGAAAGGCAGAAAGCGCGTGGCCTGCGCGAAGCTGCATCATCACAACAAGAAGCGCTGCATCTTTTGTGAGTATCATGCGCGGCGCTAGTTTTTTTTCGGCACATAAACTCGAAACCATACCTCATCATGACACATCCTTTTCCCCACATGTTACTACCCGGAGCACAAAATAGGTTACACTTCGCACCTCTATTATTGTCATTCAGAAAGAAT
>CAYNDW010000055.1:0-15590 GCA_964395375.1 uncultured Cytophagia bacterium | reverse complement strand
AGATCGGCGGGAGTTTGAGAAAGCGCAAGAACTGGAATGAAACTCATTAACAAAAGAAGAATGCAGCGCAGGGAACACAAACAAAGTTGAAACATCGCCATCCTCCGAAAGATTGGGTGAGCGGTGCAGTAGAAGAGCAGCTATGATTCGGGGAGCAATATAGCGAACGAGGCGAAGGGTGTCAAGCGAGGGGAAGAATGATTACAGCCAATGCGGCCCGCCCGAGAGCGGGCCATGGCTGGTTTGCGCCGTTCACATTTCCAGCAATACGGAGAAGACAAAGCCGGGCGTGTTCACGTAGGACGCGTAGTTTTTATGTTTCATCAAGTAATAACCGCCCGAATGCACGGTAAAACTGCAAATCGGAGTGTTGTCGCTTGCCGTGTCCTTGGCGATTTCGTTACCGTAGGTATAATCTTTTCCGTTTTGCCGAATCACGGTGAGATCAACGTCGGAAACATTGTTGCTGCCCGCAGCCAGCAAGGCATATTCGCCCGACGAAGGTTGCGTATTGTACAGATAAGTGTCTTCGCCTTCGCTCAAGCGGCCGCCGAATAAACAGAATGTGCCATCCGCAAAGCGGCTGGAAAACAACGAAGTGACGCGCGAGTTGGCGATAACATTATTGAGAGCTTCTGCAATTTGGTACAATGAGAAATTGCCGGTATTGCTTTGCCGCAAAATGACCATCACGCAGAAACCGTCGCGATACGAGTTGTAGTTTGTAATACGCACGGTTCTTTTGCCGGAATAGGTCGGTGTAAACTGCAGAATTGGCGTGGCATCCTCGTCGGCATCTTTCAGCAGTTCCGTCCCGGAAGGAGAGAGCAGAGACAAGTCCAGGTCGAGAATATCGTTGTCGCCGGCACCCAAAATCACATAGCTTACGCCTTGCTCGAAGTGCATATTAAGGCCCTGCGAACCGCCTTTGGAGAGATAAACGCCAAAGAGGCTGTTGCCACTGACGTAATCATAGCTGGCAAGATTCATGATCGTCGCTTGCGCCACAACTTTGCTCAAAGCTTGGGTTAAATAATCGAAGATTGAATTTTGTGCTTGTGCCGGTTTCGGCGCGAAAGCCGCGAGCCCAAAGGCTCCAACCCACAACACGGCACAACCGAATTTGGTTTTGCGTTTCCATTCCATAAAACACCGTCCTTTTTTTAAAATTTCATAGAAAAATGTGATTGAAAATTTTCCGACCCTGCGGTAAATCATCACGCAACGAATCGCGGCTTCTAAGACGGATACGCGGTTCGCTGGCAGATCGCGGAGCGGGGCAAGCATGAGTTGTAAAACGTGAATCTTAGCGATCGTCCTGATCGCTACGCAGAAATTGAAACCGCTAGGTCCACTGCGTAATGCGTTGTCCTTCTTTATCCGTAAAGACGCCGCAAAGAATCAGAATGAAATCGATCAAGGCCCAAACCCCGAGGCCGCCGAGAGTGAAAAGCTGCACGATCCAGGTTCCGACTTTGCCGACGTAAAAGCGATACACGCCAAGAAAGCCTAGAAAAAAGCAAAGCATAAATGCCGGCAGAATGCGTTTGTCCGTCATCTTGTTTCTCCTATTAATTAATAGTGCTGGTGATGGCCCATATGGATTCGTTAAATCCCCGCAGCAGTGGTTTTGCGGCAGCAGTTTTGTTTTGTTCCAGTTGTTTTAGAAGTGTGCGGCTCTGAGAAAAATCTCTCTACTTTCTCCAAAGAACCTTTGCTTGATGATGAATCATCAAGCAAAGAGATCGGCGGGGCTATCGCCCAATAGGCGTTTAATCGTCTTCAGACGATTTGCATCTTTTGGCCTGATATTTACAGCATCCTGCAGTCACTGGCGATTTCGTCAGTGCCAAATTCAGGTGGCATTCAAGTCCTAGCGCATAGATTTGCCGTCGGCAGGTGTGTCTTTGCTCACTTCCCAAAATCCGTCTCAAACTTTCTTGAGAGAAAAAACCGTATTTCGGTGTCGTATAAGTAGTTTCGAAAATCTAACGAAGCTAAGTTCCTCCCCAGCGCGCGCTGTTGCTCATCCGGATGATTGCCATGCCTGAATTTTCTTCTTCCCTCACTCTTCGCGAAATCCTGCGTTATTGCACGGATCGTGCTTCGCCCTATTATGATTATGCGTGGAGAGAATTTCTCGGGCGCTACAAAAAGTTTATCTACGATCAAGTCAAGCGCTGCTGCGGAGCGTGGCGCTCGGATCGCCTGAAGCTACAACTGGACGAAACGGTCGAAGATATCTTCGCCAAAATCGTTACCGAACTCTGCAGCCACGAATTTAAAGCATTGCGCGAGTTTCGCGGCTGCGAAGGCGACGAAGATCACGAGCGGATGTTCAGGGGATGGCTAAAAACGATTTGCCACCATCACAGCAACCGCGAATTGAAAAAACTATGGTGGAAGGTATTGGGGAACAAAGCGCCCGAAGAGCGGGAGAATGCGCTGTTAGAGTTGGCTCAGGATGTGGCTTGGCTATTATATGACGACGTTGTTTCGACTTTGCGCCGCCACAAGGCAAACAAACTGCTCGAACGCGATATTCATATTTTTTTGCTGTCCACTTTCGGCACCTTTACCGAAGCCATGATTCGTGTTCCTGATTTTATGAAAGCCTTGGGCGAGCGCGTGATTCAAGTGGTGATTAACCGCATGCGCGCGCGATTACGCGAGTGGAAAGATCTGTTTTTTTAAGAAGAGAACGGGAAGCCGTTTTTAAAGAGAGAATTCAGAGAGCGAAGGACACTATAATGACTGGACGGAAAAGTGAGAACATTTCTGCGGAACCCGAGATTATGTCTGAGCTAAGTCTCGGTCAAGCGTTGGCGATATTAGACGCGCATGACCACAATCTCGGCAACGGCAATGCTGCCGGGCGTCTTTTTGCGCCGGCAGAAGACGTTTTTTTAAACTCGTTGCGCGAACGACGGAAAATCCTGCACACAAAACCCCACCTCGTTCAAGAAGTGTTCAACGCTATCCCCGAACACGGCTGCGAAGAAGAATATTCTTTTTTAGCCGATACCATAGATGTTTTCCTGGTCTACCTCAAGAACTCACCCCATGCCGCCAAGGAAAGCACGGGCGAATGTTCTCGCCTGTTCAAACACATAAACAATTGCTTCCTGTGCTTTGAAGAATATAGCCTCGTGCATCGAGACTACTGGCACAAGTTGCAGGAATTGCGTGGCAAAGGGGAAACTAACACGGATAATTGAAAGGAGCTTGTTATGGGAGGTCGCCGCCCAACCCTGCCGCATGCAGAAGTAGCCGCCCTGATTAATGGCCACCGCGAGCGCGACGAATATGTTCTAAGCGCGTTGCAACAAGAAGAGCCGGTCTACCAAACGTTGTTTGAGTTGATTGCCTTATGTCAAAAACAAGCCCATCGGACTAGGCCGGAGCCGAGGCATGATAACGCACCTCAAACTTTTTTTGGAATAGAGCAGTTACTCTTGCGGATTTATGCGGGAAACGCCACCTCGGAAGAAGCGGCGCAACTATTAGGCGGTTTGCAAAATTCTCCCATCTTCTATCGCCGATTGCTTACAAAGTTGGAAGCACTCACGCCCGAACTCGTTTGGGAGGAGGCCGAAGCCCTGGAGGGCATAACCATTAAGAGCGACGAAGAGGTTTTGGCGCTCGTGCGCATGGCTTCAGACCCGGTCGAGCCGCGAGAGCCTTGGGGCGCTCGAACTTGGCAGGCGCTCGCCGCAGTCATGCTCGGCGTTTTACATGCGAGCGCACAGGTAATGGATTTTCTCTTAGGGCATCGCGCCATTGCCGTGGGGTTGCCATTGCTCTTGATTGCTTCACTCACGGTTTTTCAAATTGGTTTTGGCGCGGATGATTTTACCGAGCGCACGCCCTACGATTACCAAGGCCCGATTCTGCGCGGATCGTCATACTCAGACGCGGCGGATTTACAGTTTATTGATTTCTCAGACACATTCCTGAGCGCGATAACGGATTATTTGCTGCGAGACTATTCCACTGCGCTACAGAAGTTCGAAAGTTTAGAACCACAAGCAGCGGCATTGCACTCCAATCTTAAACATGAAAAATATGCCTCTCTGTTACGCGACTACTATTTTTACGCCGGTCTCTCACATTTTGCTTTATCACACAAAAAAAGTTTCTTCCGCGGTGAGAACCGGGCGCACGCTGCGCAAGCAGTGATGTGGTTGGCGCGCGCGGATTCGCTCGCGCAAGGCCGCGACTTTCCTGAGCGGGAAACCTACTTTCTGGGTTTGGCTTATGATTGCAACAATCAAAGAGCACAAGCGATAAGCGAACTTAAAAAAATTCCTGCGCACAGCGAATTTTATGCAGAGAGTGGCGCGCGGATAAAAGAGTGGTCTAATCCATAACACCTTTAACTTTTTATCGTGGGAGTATTTTTATGGCAGCGAATTCACCCAGCATGGCATCCTTAGAGCTTTTGATGTGGCGCCCAACGCCCGTAAGGCCGGACTTGGTTGGCACAACGACGGGAACCGAAAGTAGTGCAGGTTACACGAGTGTCGAGAACTTCAAAACGATGTTCCAAATTGCCACCGATAAAGATCTTGACAGTCGGGAAGTAAGAAGCCCGGGCAACGATGGCAGCGCCGTTGAAGGCTCTTTGTCTCAACGGAAAGCGGTGACCGCACCTCAAGCAACGCCGCGCACGATCGTGCTTAAACATAAAATCACGACGAGCACGCTGACCGAGGCCGCTTTGTCCGCGCAACTTGTCATGTGGAGGCCGACGCCGGTAAGGCCCGACTTCACTAACGCCGTTGAGCCACTTGAGAGCTACAATGCCAATTTTGCATTGGGCGAAGCCAGCGCCGGATGCGATATTCAACTGGAAAAATGCCCCAAAAGCAATTGCACCTTCAGTGCGCGTTTGGTTCAGATCGCCTATTCGGCTACTGCGCGCATCTTGGAACTCACGATTACGATTACCATGCCGTAGCCCGTTACGTCCTCAAGCATTTTCAGCGAAACCGGTGTATGAAATTTTCTATGCACCGGTGGAACTATACACCTGAGGCTTGGCGCCCGGTTCAGGCCTCATTTTTATCATCACGCTAAACCCGCCATGCAACAAATACTCGGGGAAAGTTGAGCACGCCTATGAAGAGCTTAGCCTTTTTTTTATGGACGGCGCTGTTTTCTTTTCTGCCCATGCCTGGGGCAACAAACGCGTTTGCCGATGCCGAGCAAAACAGCGCCTATGCCCGCATGCTCGATTCGTTGGCGAGCGATACTCCCGCCGGAAAAATCCATCGGCTGCAAAATTTTGTACGCAACAATCCGAAGGAGGAGCGCGCTTTTCTCAAACTCCTGCAGCAATATCAATTTCTACAAAAGCCTTCTGATGCTCTCACTTTCTTTTCTAAAGAGCTCTCGGGCATTGCCGAAGCCCAGCGCAACCGCCATTGGATGTTGGCAAAACTTGCCTCCTGCGATACGCTTTCTGCGGCGACGAACGAGGCCCGCGATAACTTTGCTCTCGCGCTGCGCGATAGCTTTGCGCTTCCTCCGCCTGCTCTTTTGTATGATTTCATTGTATTCTGCCATGAAAACTCGGAGCGTCTTGACCACCCGAATCTCATTCGCCGCCACTTATCCCGCCCCGAAGATTTGACCCTAGCCCTGGGATTCTATAGCTACCTTAACGAAGATTACCAACAAGCCGAAGTTGCGATCAAGCGCTTATCGCCTTCATTAAAAAATACACCGCTCGTGCTTTTCGTGTTGAGTGATTGTTTTCTGCGCGAAGAGAATAAAGTTGTGACAGAACAATTCGCGCAAGCGGACTCCATTGCGCGCTACGGTCTTATCCTAGCGCTCCAAAACAACGATAAAGAGTGGCAGGCCCGCTTTTGGGCGCAGTTGGGCGACATTGCTTATTCCCAAAAAAACGACGAGCAAGCGCATGCGAGCTATAAGCAGGCTCATAAATTTGCAAATACCGCAAACGATTTGTTTAGCCTGCAAAGAAGCCTTGGCGGCTTGGGAAAAATTCATCATCTGCTTGTGAATTACACCACCGCCGAATCGCTTTATCTTAAAGCGATTCCAATAGCGGAACGTATCTGCGCGTATCGCGATCTTAGCCTGCTTTATTCAAACTATTGCCAATTGCTCACCGAGCTGGGACGGTTTGCCCAAGCCCTGCCGGCCGGCGAACAGAGCCGGCGCTATGCGATCCGCGCGCACGATGAAGAGGGGCAGGTAAGAATTCAACTCAAGCTCGCGCGCCTCTATCATGATCTTCGGCAAGCGGAATTTGCCCGCAAGATGTGCGTTGAAGCGCGAGCTTTGGCGCAACGCCGAAGCTACCTCCGTCACTATCATCGCGCCGGCGCTTTGCTTGCCGATATTTTAACGCAGGAAAAAAAGTTTGAAGCTGCGCGAAGGCTTTATGATGATTATTTGAATTATCTCACCGAAAGCGGCAACTACTTTGAGCGGCATGGTTACCTCGCGAAAAAGGCCGATACTTACAAAGACGAAGGCGCGCCATATTACGATGAAGCCGTTGCACTCTATCAACGCGCCAGCCAGGAAGCCGCAAAGGCAAAGCTCGAATACTATCAATCTTGGTACCTGATAGAAATAGCCGATCTCGAAACCAAACGCGGCCGCTGGGAGCAGGCGCAACAGGCTTTGGCGGAAATCTCTACCAACGCATTGCGCACCAGCGAAGAAGGTTTGATTCGGTACAAACTTAGTTGGGGAGAGCTTGCGCAGAAGAACGGCAAATGGGAGCATGCGATTGCGGCATACCGCGAAGCCGCGGCGATTATCGATACCACGCGGCCGCAATTGAATCTCGATCATTTGCGCATCGGATATTTTCGCGACCGCGTGCGTGCGGCACAAGGCTTGGCGGAATGTTTTTATAACCGCTATCAAGCCCGCCAAGTTGCGGCCGACCGCGACAGCCTATTTTATTATATGGAAATGGCCAGAGGCCGTTCCTTTCACGATCTTAATGAGGGGCAAGACGCCGCGGCAGAGAGCGAAGCGGTCGACTCGACCTCCGCGGCAGATTATAGCCGGGCCTGTGCGGAGTTGCAAATGCTGCAACGCCAGATTCGGATGGCACCTGCGGAATATGAAAAACTGCGCTCGCGCTTGGAAGCCACGCGTTATTCCCTCATCTATCAGCGTCCGCAATTAGGCGCTTTGCCCCAAATCCGGCGGCAAAAAAATAGCGCCAAAATTTATACGCTCGCAACCGTGCAAGATTTTTTGCGGCAAGCGCAAGCCGCGCTTCTGCATTATCATCTTTCGGAAGATGCGGCATTCGTGCTCGTGGTTACGCCGAACGAGGCGCGAGCATTGCCGCTGCACCTCACGCAAGCCCAACTTGCGACGATTTGCGATTCGCTGATGTCGCCCTTTCACGCGGAGTCGCTCAATGCCGCCTCGGTGGAGCGTTTGCAATTTCGCGCCGACCTGGCGCATCGGCTTTATGAGTTGTTAATCAAACCCGCAGAAGTCGCAGTGGCTTTGCCTAAGCAGCTTATCGTTGTGCCCGACGGCGCACTCCTCAATGTGCCGTTTGAAATGTTCTTAACTTCTCCTCCCGCGCGAGTTGTTTACACTCCCAAAGATTCCGCGGCTTATGCCAAAGACTTTTTATTGCACCGTTACTCGTTGGTATATAGCCCCACTTTTGGCCTATTGAAAAAAAATCTGCGCACACCCAGCCCGACGCGCGGCGTTTTCGTTCTTGCCAACCCGCTCGCGCAAAGCATCGCGCTTCCCGAACATGCGCGCGCCCGGGCGCGCGTTTGGACGCCGTTGCCTTTTACCGAACTCGAAGCGGAACGAATTGAAACAATGAACGATCACGTTACCAAACGCACCCGCGAGCAGGCAACGAAGTCGGCATTTTTTAATGAAGGCTCACAACAGCGCGCCATCCACTTCGCCACGCATGCGTTCGTGGATTCCACGTTCGATGCGTTCTCGGGATTGGTCTTGGCCATGGGCGCGGATTCAACGGACGACGGTTTGTTGATGGGCTACGAAATCGCGGAACGCAAACTCTCTTACGATCTCGTTTCGCTGAGCGCCTGTGAAACCGGCCTCGGCAATTTGGTCGAAGGCGAGGGCACGCTGGGTTTGCCGCGTTTGTTCTTACGCGCCGGCGCGAAATCCGTGCTGATGACTTTGTGGCAAGTGGATGATCGTTTCGCGGCGGAGCTTGTGCCGCAGCTTTATGACGGCTATCTTAATCATGGCCTCGCCAAAGTTGAAGCTTTGGCCGATGCGAAACGCGCGATTCTTCAAAAAAGCGCAATGACCAACGGCATCTATAATCAACACCCGTTTTATTGGGCGGCGTTCACGTTATATGGCGATCCGGGGCAGCAAACCACGAACATTTTCACTCCGAATCGTATTCTCGTGCTTGCCGCACTAGCCTTCGTACTGCTCGCGCTCTTCATCTTTTTCCGTCTGCGCTCGCGCAATGCCCTCTCATATTAATAACCAAACTTGGCTTAAAACGACGCGTCTCCACCTTAGACCTTTCGCTCGGGAAGATCTGGAGGTGCTGCACGCACTGTGGTGCGACCCACACGTGCGCCAATTTTTATGGGACGATATTATCATTCCCCAAGATGCGGCACGCGAAGTTATTGCCGCTAGCCGACATTCCTTTGAGCAACAAGGCTTCGGTTTTTGGAATATCCTGCGCAAGGACGCGGAACAACACGCCGGTTTTTGTGGTCTACGTTTTATTGATGAAGCACCGGACGTTGAAATTCTCTATGGTCTCTGGCCGAAGTTTTGGGGACAAGGCTTCGCCACCGAAGCGGCACAAGCCGTTTTACGTTTCGGTTTCGAAGCGTGCAACTTGGAATGCCTCTTCGCCGGCACCGACCCTCCGAACGCCGCTTCCATTCGTGTGATGGAGCGTCTTGCCATGAAGTTTGATCGCCAAATCCGGCGAAATAATTTGGACGTAGTTTATTATTCTCTCTCCCGCAAAGAATGGCTAACAAGCTTGAGCCTTCCCATCAAGCAACCATCACCTTTTGCTCAACTGCCAACAAACGCTGCGCCGTCAAACTGAAAAGAGTCGCCGCGAGCGCCGCTTCTTGTGTGCATGTTTTTTTAAACGCATGCTTTTCTCGGATCAAATTTTTTATCCCTGAATTTTTCACCTACCTCGCCCAGCTTTCAACTTGTTTGCCTGCCCTTTTTTGTCTATATTTTTCCCACAAATTTCGCCACGCAGGCTTCTGCCTTAAATTTCATCAGCCTTTGTTCACGTTTACAGGGAAGAACATGTTTCATATCGCAGGCCCCGAAGACATACTCGCCGGAAAAGTCACCGACGTTTATTTCGAGCGCACCAAGCAAATTTTGAATTACCTCGGCAAAGATGCGTATGTCGCCGTTGAATTTATCGTGAAGAAATTCCCCGCGCCCAACAAGTGGGGCATCTTTGCGGGTTTGGAAGAGGCCATGATGATTCTCTCACAGCTTCCGGTCACGGTCGAAGGGCTGACGGAAGGCGCATTATTTTTCGAGGATGAACCGGTGCTCACGCTCACGGGCAAATACCTCGACTTCGGCCCATACGAAACCGCGCTGCTCGGTATTCTGTGTCAAGCTTCGGGCGTCGCAACCAAAGCTGCGCGTTGCAAGAAAGCCGCGGAGGGCCGTCCCGTGGTGAGCTTCGGCGCACGACGTATGCACCCTGCGCTCGCGCCCATGATTGAACGCAATGCCTTCATCGGCGGGTGCGATGGCGTGGCCTCGATTGCTGCGGCGGAATTGCTGCGCATTCCGCCCTCGGGCACGATTCCGCATGCGCTCATCTTAATTGTTGGGGACACGCTAGCCGCCGTGCAAGCATTTGATCGTCACCTCGACCCCGCGTTGCCGCGCGTCGCATTGGTGGATACTTTTAACGATGAGAAGTTCGAAGCCCTGCGCGTGGCCGAAGCGTTAAAAGAAAAACTATTTGCGATACGCTTGGATACACCTAGCAATCGCCGCGGCGACTTCGTGAGCCTCGCAAAGGAGATTCGTTGGGAACTCGATCTCCGCGGCTATGAACATGTAAAGATTTTTCTTTCCGGCGGGATTGACGAAGACAAGATTTTGCAATACAACGTCATTGCGGATGCCTATGGCGTGGGCACAGCCATCTCCAACGCGCCGGTGTTGGACTTTTCGATGGATATTGTTGAAATCGACGGGCGCCCGCTTGCCAAGCGCGGCAAAAAATCCGGGCGGAAGATACTTTGCAAAAGACGCGACACCAACGAGCGCGTGATTTTGCCGGCGCAAAGAGCATTGGCGCAGCCCGACGAATACGTTTCACTTTACACGCAACTCATGCATGCCGGCGAAGTGCTCTATCACTCTCCCGCTGCAACCGAAATTCGCAACGCCGTGCTCGAACAAGTGCAGCAAGTTGATTTGATCGCAAAATGACGCCGTCATGACACTCTCACCTTCACGCTTCGAACCGATTGACCATACCGCGGACGTGGGCTATCGCCTCTTCGCGCCGACTTTGCCGGAGTTGTTCGTGATTGCGGGGCAAGCATTGTTCGACGCCATCACCGAGCTTGACTCCGTGCAAAGAAAAATTTCGCGGACCGTGCGGGTTGAAGCCGATGATATCGAAGCATTGCTCGTCGCGTGGCTCGCGGAGTTGAATTTCTTTTGTATAACGGAATTCGAGCTGTTCAACGCTTTTGAGGTAAAATCGTGCTCGGAGCGTCACATCGAAACCATCGCGCACGGTGAAAAGATCGATCCCGAACGCCACGAAATCAAAACCGAGATCAAGGCCGTGACCTACCATGGCCTCTTCGTGCGTGAAAACGCGAACGGCTGGGAAGCACAAGTCATTTTCGACGTGTAAGTAATTTTAGGCGGGAGAAAACACCATGTCCCTCAATCTTAAAAATGCGCTCGCGCTTTTGCAGCCGCAAGAGCAGGCCGAGGTTTTCAAACATCTCGCCGAGCATCTTCATCAGCCCAACTTGGTCGCGCTGGCGGAATACTATGAAATGCTACTCGAGCAAAATCTACCCGCCGAGGAAACTCCCGCGCCGACGCAACCGATACTATATCGCACGACGGAAGCAAGAACTGCAGCCGCTTCGAATCGTGTGCGCGAGGATATTGCAACCTACGGCGCGCCGGCCAAAGCGCCTCTGGATAAATTCGAAGAGTTTTATGCGACCTTCGATGGCGAGGTGTTCAAGCCGGAAAACAAGATTGTGCTGGCGCCGAGCGAACGTTACCGCCTTTTGCTCGCAAGACCGGAAACACGACTCCCTGAAATTAAAAATCGTGCGTTTCGTGAGATCGCAGCATTAGCGGTGCCGATGGGAATTAGAGACTTGGCAGAGCAGCATGACCATTATTTGTACGGTACTCCAAAAAGAAAATGAAAGCGCCGATATTCATCGACACCAGCCAACTCCTTGCGTTCGTCAACATGGATGATGAGTATTATGCATTGGCGAATTTCGCTGCGGCAACTGTTGATGGCGAGATGCTAACCACCGAAGCCATCATCCTGGAGTTTGGCAATCACCTGCACGAAGCTCGATGGAAATCCGTTGTTGCTAAAACCATCACGGCATTGCGCTCCGATCCGGCTATCGAAATCCTTCCGGTTGACGGAGCACTTTTTGAGCGCGCTTTCAACCTTTACTGCACCCGTATGGATAAAGACTGGAGCCTCACCGACTGCGTCTCCTTCGTCGTCATGCAAGAGCGCGGGCTGGTCGAAGCGTTAACCGCCGACCATCATTTCGAGCAGGCCGGCTTTCGCGCAATCCTGCGTGAGTTGAAAAATTAATCTAGCGAGGTCACTATGGCCCGATACCTCGACCCCACCACCGACTTCGGCTTCAAAAAGATCTTCGGTGAAGAAGCCAACAAAGAAATCATCAGCAGCTTCGTTACCGACGTGCTGGAATTGGAAACACCGCTGGTCGATCTGTCCTTTCTCAACAAAGAACAGTTGCCGGAAATCTTCGAGCAGCGCGCCGGCGTTTATGATCTCTTCTGCACTGATCGCGACGGCAATCACTTTATTGTTGAGATGCAGAAGAGTCCGATTGCCTACATCAAAGATCGAATGGTGTACTATTCGACGTTTCCGATTACGCAGCAAGCGCCCAAAGGCGGGATGATGCGCGTGGCCGATCATGCCGACATTAGTTATGGCAAGAACGCCAAACCTAAACCCAAGCCCTGGGACTTTCGCCTCGACGCGGTTTATTGCATCGCCATTTTGGGCTATGAAATGAACGGGAGCACAAGAGCGGTGAATCGCAACAGCATTCGCAACGACTATCCGCCGCACGAGTTGTTTTATCCCAAGCTGCGCTACTTAACCATCGAACTGCCGTTGTTTGACGAAAGCAATCCGGAATACAGCCTGGATCAGCATCTCAACAAGTGGCTCTATTTCCTCAAGTATCTTCCCGAGTTGGATCGCATTCCGGAAATCTTCGCGAATGAAGTCGTCTTCCAAAAGGCATTCTTCGCCGCGGAGCTGGCGAACCTCTCGCAAGAAGAGTTTAATCTCTATCAGCGCAATTTGAAATACCACTGGGATGATTATGCCAAGCTGACCACCGCAGAGAACATAGGCCTGGCAAAAGGCACTGCCGAAGGTATGATTAAGGGCAAGCTCGAAGGCAAATTTGAAGTGGCCACGGCGATGCTGAAAGAAGGCAGTGATACCGCCTTCATCGCAAAAGTCACCGGACTTTCCGAAGAACAAGTTCGACAACTGCATACCAATAAGCCGCGCTCAAAATAATTTTAGGATGATCCATTATGTCTGAAATCAAGCTCAACAAACTCGCCGATTACTTGTGGGAAATTCCGCAAGAGGGCAACATGCTCGTGCCCGCGCGCATCTATGCGACCGAAAAGATGCTGCCCAATCTGCTCGCGGATAATGCGCCGCAACAAGCCGCCAATGTCGCGCACATGCCGGGTATCGTAGGTTATTCGCTCGCCATGCCGGATATTCACTGGGGCTATGGTTTTCCCATCGGCGGCGTCGCGGCGTTTGATGTGGATTCGGGCGTGATTTCTCCGGGAGGCGTGGGATATGATATCAATTGCGGCGTGCGCCTCATGGCCTCCGCGCTCACGCGCGAAGAAGTTGCGCCCAAGATGCAGCAGCTCATGGGCGCGCTTTATAAAAACGTCCCGACCGGCGTGGGCGCGAGCGGCCGGCTTACACTTGAGCAAAAAGAATTGCAACACGTGATGACGGAGGGCGCAAAGTGGACGGTGAAAAACGATTATGGCACGGAGGCCGAACGCGATTTCATCGAAGAGCGCGGCACGATGGCGGGCGCGAATCCCGATCTGATTTCAAACAAAGCGAGCCAGCGCGGCCGCTCGCAGCTTGGCACATTGGGCAGCGGCAATCATTTTCTCGAAGTCGGATACGTCGCGGAGATTTTCGATGCGACCGCAGCGGAGGCGCTCGGCTTGTTTCAAGATCAAGTTACGGTCATCATTCATTGCGGCTCGCGCGGTTTCGGCCATCAAGTGTGCGAAGACCAACTCAGTGTGATGGACAAGGCCGTGCATAAATACGGCATCACGCTGCCCGACCGCCAACTTTGCTGCGCGCCGATCTCTTCTCCGGAAGGGCAAAACTACCTCGGCGCAATGCGCTGCGCGGTCAACTTTGCGTTTGCCAATCGCCAGATCATTGCGCATTGGACGCGCGAATCATTTTCACATATCATGAACAAAGCGCCCAAGTACATCGGCCTGCGCACGGTTTACGAAGTCGCGCACAACATCGCGAAGATGGAGCGGCATACGTTCGAAGGTGTGGAGCGCGAAGTGTGCGTGCATCGCAAGGGCGCCACGCGCGCGTTTCCCGCCGGCCATCCGCACATTCCTTCAGCGTATCAAAATGTCGGGCAGCCGGTTTTGATTCCGGGCGATATGGGCAGATATTCGTATGTGCTCGTGGGCGCGCCCGGTTCGATGGAGCAAACCTTCGGCTCCACGTGTCACGGTGCGGGCCGCGCGATGAGCCGCAACAAAGCCATGAAAGTCGCGGCCGGCCGCAACATTGCAAAAGAGATGCAAGATCAAGGTGTATACGTCATGGGCGCAAGCCGCCGCACGATCGACGAAGAAATTCCCGAAGCGTATAAAGACGTGACGGAGGTGGTCGATACGTGTCACATGGCCGGCATTTCGCACAAGGTCGCGCAGCTTCGGCCGCTGGGGTGTATTAAGGGATGAGCGTGAACGTGGATAAATTGTTTGAGCTCGCCCAGGTTGCAATAAATGGTCACGAGCTGTCTTTTAAAGTTAACGGTCAGGTCGTAATTTGTGATCTCGCACAAATCTCAGAAACCCTTCATCATGCTACCAGCAACGGACAAAGCTCAAGTCGAAAAAGTGGTTCGCGCTTTTGCTGAGAAACTGCTCGAACAACTCGGCGGGCAAATTTATGACGTGATCTGGTATGGCAGCACCGCGCGCGGCGATGGCGAGGAAGACTCCGATATTGATGTGGCCGTCATTTGTCAAAACGACGATATTAAGACCGAAGAGTTCATTTGGAATATTGCCGCGGACCTCGGTCTGGATTACGATGCGTTTCTCGACGTGCGCGTCATCAGCCGCGAGCGCTTTTATGGCGAATGGGGCGAGCTATCTTACCTTGCGGAGGACATTCGCAACGAAGGCATTCCCATATGGACCAAAAACGAGCAAGCAACGGCAACAAACTGATCGCCGTTGCCAAAAGAAATCTCTCCGAAATGAGAGCCATGTTTGCTAGTCAGCATTATTACGGCACGGTCAATCGCGCGTATTACGCGATGTTTCATGCCGTGTCTGCGCTGCTCCTGCGCGATGGTTTACGCTTCAAAAAACACATGAACCTCATTTCTGCGTTTGGACGAGCTTACGCCAAAACCGGTGTGGTGCCGCGCGAATATCACCAACTTTTGAACCAGGCTTATGAGACGCGCAACAAGGCTGACTATGATGTTGACATGATTATTGATTACGAGCTAGCGGAATTGTATTGCCAAAAAGCCGAGGAGTTAGTTGCATTCATTGAGCAAAAGATCCACCCCAAAGATTCTTTTGACGGCAAGGAGCATTAATTCTCACCAGCGGTGAAAGGGCTCGACACTTTACTCGCCGTAGTTTTTATAAACCGCGAATCCGTTTTGCACCATCGCATCGTTCACATTCACCCACTGGCCTTCGCGCTCCAGCCAGAGTTCTCCGAGATAGCGCCCATACTTTTCCGTGTTGTCTTTGATGGTTTCCATGATCACGACCTGTCCTAAAATCAACGAGCGCAAAAAGTCACGCGCCTTTGTGCCCGCTTCTTTTTCCGCCCCGCGCATCTCCGGCGCGTTGATGCGATAAAGCCGCACCTTTTGCGTTTTGAGCCAAGTATACAAACCGAGATCGATGTCAACCGTGCAGGTGTCACCGTCGTAAACCTCAACCACATGCGCGCGATAGTGATAAAGACTGTGTTTCATGACCGGCTCCTCATAAGGTTTGGTTAAAAAAAATCTGGGTTGATTTGCAGGCGA
>CAYNDW010000054.1:3117-15640 GCA_964395375.1 uncultured Cytophagia bacterium | reverse complement strand
AGACGGGAAGACTTTTTCTAGCTGCTTGGGTAACATTTTATTTTGAGGCAACGGGGCGGCGCAAGAGAGTGTTGCGCCGCGCTCTAACTCTAAGGAACGTCGATTAAACAACTTTCCCATTCTTAGCCGTCATTCCCGCAGTCTTTAAGCGGGAATCCATTTTGCGCACTTGGATGCCCGATTAAAGCGCTCGGGCATGACAGATCAAACGGGTAAGTTATAAAAACGGCATTCCTAATTCTACTTAGGGTTCATCTAAAAATAACTTCCCGTGTGAAAGTAGTCCCCGCCCCTTGTGGGCGATTGGTGGGACAATGAACTTCAGTGTTCCACCAATGCCCCACAAGGGGGCAGGGCTACGACGAACGCGGGAAGTAATTTTTAGGCGCACACTTAGGCAGATTAAGAGCCTTGCCCACGAATGACGCGAAACACACGAATGGCTGTTTTCGCGTCATTCGTGTGTTTCGCGGGCAGAAAATGAAATCTGTTGAAGTAGAACTAAAAGGGCGTTTGAAAAATCCGAGCACTCTATAATTCCCCCCTTGAGAGGGTTCGGGGGGGTGTTCTCCTGCACGAGCAAGCGCCTCAAAACTCATAAATGCGCTAGTGCAAAGTGATCAAACCACAAACCTGTACTGTGTTCGTTGCTTGTGATGCGATGACACCCCCTCAAGGAGGGCAATAAACAAAATTGCGCGGAGGGCGTCACTCGGAGGGTTTTATTTGTGCGGCCTTTGCCAAGGGAAAGGCGCGGCTTGGTTGCACGCTGCGCAATCGCGCCGTTCACAACTCGCGCCAACGAGAAACACCTAGCGCGTTTGCAGGCTCTGCTCGAAAGCTCAAGCAATCCGCTCGCGTAATTTGAGCGAGGCATGCCGCGAGCAGCAACGCAACCACGCACGCGCGAGAATTCACCTTGCTCTTCCACGGTACGAGTAAGAAGAGCCGGGCCGCGCGCATGAGATGAAAGCAATACACCACGCCCCAGCTCTCGGCTCTCTGCCCCTCACTTCGTGAGCAGCATCTTCTTGGTCGCGGAAAATTTTTCCGTGCTCACGCGATAGAAATACACGCCCGTTGCCAAGCCGCTGCCATCGAAGGTGAAAGCATGCACGCCCGGCGCGAGTTGCCCCTCGACCAGCGTGCGCACCAACTCGCCGCGCAGATTATAGATCGCCAAAAACACGCGCTCCGCTTGCGGGAGATCGAAGCGAATGATGGTCGAAGGATTAAAAGGGTTCGGCAAATTTTGTTCGAGGCGATATTGCGTGGGCACTTCGGTCGCCGGCTCATCGACCTTCACATTGCCTTCTTGCTTAAACAAAACCAACTCGGCAATCGCCAATGCTTCGGGCTGCGCATGCTGCAACAGGCTGCTATAGTTTTGCCAATACGCCGGCTCGCTCAAGCCGTTTAGCAATGACGAATCCGGATCGAGCACAACACTGAAGCCGCTGAGGCGGAGATAACGCACGTTGGCTTTGGCGATGCGTTCGACCTGCGTGCCGTGTTGCTTCGTGTTCATCTTATCGATCGCCGTGCTCCAATTGCGGCCGTCTTCGGAAGTCTCGAGGCGATAGCTGAAATAACGCGAGGCATGCCATTCGGGATAGAGCGTGAGATAATCGATTTTCTGCGCGCTGGGCAACTCGATGAGCGCATGGCCGTTCGCAGCAATCGTGGCCGCGCCCTCGATCACGTAGCGGGAGGAGTCGCCGTCGCCGCCCACGCGAATCATCGGCGCAAGTTGGCCATCGATCAAATAGCGGCCGTTAAGCACATTCAGCCCGCTGATGTTCGCATTCGTTTGACCGGCCAGCGCGAACGCGGAAGTCGCGGCCACGCTCACGCCCACGTTGCGCACGCCCCAATGCCAATTGCGCGGCGGATTCTTCGTGTTTTCAAAGATGAGCACATTGACGCCGTTGTTATGCACCAACTCATCGAGCAACAGCAGATTGCGCGTTTCGCTCCACGCTTCATCGCTCGTCACTGCTTCATCGCGAATCTTGGTGTCATTGAGCACGATATCGATTTCATCGCGATGGTCGATATCGAAAACTTGATACGCGAGATTGAGATCGCCGCCGCGGCCGGAGAAAAAGTAAACCACTTTATCCGCATGCTCGGTATCGCCGCCGGTGATGTTGCCGAATGCCGCGGGCGAGGGCAGCGCATAAAACGGATCAACCGAAACTTGTCGCGCGCCCCAACGCCAATTCTGTGGCGGATTGCGCACGTTGTCAAACACCAGCGTGTTCGCTTGCCCATCGCGAATTTGCGCGTCGGAAAGCAGCATGCCCACCAAACTGCTCCACGTATTGTTTGCCGTGATCGGCGCATACATGAGCGTTTCGCCGTTCAACGAGATACTCACTTCATCGCGTTGATCGACGTCATACACCGCGAAGCTGAGAAAGCGATCTTTGGGCGGGCCTTCGAAGCAATAGGTGATTTTATCCGAATGCGTTTGGCGATTTGGATTGAGGTTGCCATACGCCTCGCCCGCGGGCAGGGGAATGCCTTGGCACAAATCACCTCCAGACTCCGCATAGCCGATATGCCAAGTATTCGTCGGAAACATGTGACCCGCAAACCAGAGCTTGAAACGTTCGCCGTCAAAGAGCATCGCACCCGGCCCCAAACCGGCTTGACTCCACGAGCCGGGAGCGCCGCCCCGCAACACGGGATTGCCCGCATACTTCGTCCAATGCACGCCATCACTCGAAGTGGCCAGCCCGAGCGCGCCCTGCGAAGTATTCGTCGCTTTGGCGCCGGAATAGAGCAAATAAAATTCGCCCTCTTTGCACGCGATGCCGCCATTCGGCCACACGCCATAATCATCCCACGCGCCGGCCTCGCCGACATTCAGCACGGGGTTACTGACGTGTTTACTCCACTGAACACCGTCCGTCGAAGTTGCCAAGCCGCCGCGCACAGTCACGCCGTCATAGCCCGCATACCACATGTAAAATTTCTCGCCGTCAAAATAAACTTCCGGGTGATACACCAAAACCTGATCCCAAGCCGAAGACGCGCTCGGTTTGAGCACGGGGTTGTGTTGATATTTCTCCCAATTTATGCCGTCGCTTGAAGTAGCCAGGCCGATTTGCTCGCGCGTATTCGTGCCGGTTCCGAAATAATACATGCGATAAAGCTCGCCGTCGAAGAGCACCGCGGAACAACGCGTATGCGCGTCGTCCCACTCATTTTGAGCGCCCGGTTTGAGCACGGGATTGGCGGAAGATTTCGTCCACGCCAGGCCGTCGGGTGAAGTGGCGTAAAAAACAACGTACCTCCCTTCGCTGTCCGCGGTGTACCACATGCGATAAACATGAGCTGTTGAGTCATAGACGACTGCGGGATCCATGGCGTAAAAAATATTGGCCGTGACCACGGGGTTGGCGGCATATTCTTGCCAAGTGGTCTGGCTCCGAGCCGACAGAGCAAGCCAAAAAGAGAAACCGAGTGTGATAAGACGTGAGGTTGACATGGGGGCCTCCAAATTAACACGGGGTGAAAAATATCATTGCGCAGAAGCCGCGCAACGCGAGAAAATGGGCGGCAGTTTTTCAATTAAGAACTACGGTGCGAAGCCAACAATTGCAGAATGCGTGCGACCGCGGATTGTTGCCCGGTGACATTCAAATAGTGCTTTACATACTCACTCCGCTTTTGGGTGAGAAGCTCCAGTGTATTTGCTTCATTGCGGAAAATTTGCCGCAACGCTTGCGCGAGTTCTTCGCTATTGGTGGCAGACAGCGCGATGCCGGCGGACACGGAGGGAATGCTTTCCGGAAAGCCAAAGAAGTTCATGCCCACCATCGGCTTGTGCAACAGCGCCGCTTCTTGCATCACGCTGGTGTTCCACGCCAACACTACCTCGGCAACGAACAGAAGTTCCTGAATATCTTCTTGTTGATAAAGCCGCACGCGTTGCCGCACGCTTGCGTTGATTTTGTTCAAAAGCTGCGCATATGCCGGCCGTTGATCCACAGGATGCAGTTTGATCAACAACACCCAATCTTGCTCGCGCTCCACCAGCGCGAGCAGCGTTTCGAGATAGCGCTGATTGCGTTCCGGGAAATCATAAGCGAGGCGCGCGACATAAGGCGTGGTGGCCCACAAGAGCAGTTTGTGGGTAAGAGGCAATTTGAGCGCGCGCCGCACGGCGCGTGCGTCATCGACTTTGACCGCGGCATCAAAACGCGGCTGGCCGGTGATCACGATGCGGCTCTCCGGCACGCCGTTTCGCGCGAGCAGTGCGCGGTCATGTTCGCCCCAAACCGCCATGCGATCAGCAAGGGCATGGCGATACTGTTGCACGTCGGCAATCGCGCCGTGTTGAATGTTGAGTGTTGGAATGCCCAACGATTGCGCGGCCAACACCAGCACGCGGCCGTGTGTCGTCGTATCGTCGGCAACCACGACATGGCTCGGGCGTGTCTGTCGTAGCAAGTTGAGATAGGCTTCGGCGTATAAACGCAGCCGCGCAAGTTGATGGCGCAACAAGCGGCGCAGATCGGCTTGCAACAACGGCGCGAGCGCCACGCCTTCGTAATGAAATTCCTGTAGCGTGCGCGTGAGTTGCTCTTCGTTTTGTTTGATCCAACGTTGCTGCGCGCGAAAGCGCTGCCGCATGGCGCTCGTCACGAAATGCCCCAGACGGCGAAATGGAATTTGCCGCTGGCGGAAATAATCGCAAGGCTCGGGCGAGAGCGCGAGCATGAGACTTGGCGTTTGCAGCGCACCCAAGATCGGCAAAAAAGTTTTGGCGTGATTAACATAGCCCGCACAAAAAAGAACGTAGCCTGCGGGCGTTTCTTCGACCCTCATGCGGCCTTTGCCCAACGGGGTTTCATTCCACCAATAGTCCAAATAAAAACGCAGAGCCTTGCGCAAACCGCCGCGATAGCGCATGCGTTCGAGGAACCAATTTTTCTTCCTCGCGGTCGTGGTGCGCGGCGCAATTATTAGCGCTACGTTTGGAAAGCAAACAAGAAGCTGCCGCAACAACAATTCCTCCTCGGCGGAGGCGCGCAGCCGCGCCGGCTCGAATTTTTGCAGCACGGCGCGATACACGCGAATGCGGCGCAGCACTCGCGCCCACGGCTCATAAAATTGTATCAAGCCCGTGGCGATCGGCAGCTCGTGAAAAAAAAAATCCGGCGTCGAGGTGAGCCATTGCGCATGCCATTGCGCGGCGCGGGCATTGATCTCTTCCAACTCGGTCGCGGATAAAAGTTGCGCGAGGCTCGCGTGGTGCAATTGCCGACGCGCCAACTCGCGTTGCACTGCGGCATCATCAGAATAAAAAACGGCGTTCGGCTCGATTTGCAGTTGCTCGAGCTGCGTGAGGTTCTCCAACACAATCACCGTGCATGTGGCATTCATCGTTTCAACTCCCGATGCAGCAAAAAGAAGCCGGGCGCAAAATAGAGCAGAGCAAAAAATGCAAGCCGAAGCGCGATCGTCAAGATCAAATTGGGCAGAGCGAGGTGCGTGGCGATAAAGATCAAAAGCGCGGCGGCAAGAAACGGCAATAAAAGTTTGGCGCCGAACCCGAGCATGTGCATTGTGTCGCGCTGCAAATAGCGTTGCGCGGTGAAGCTGATCATGCCGAAGGCATAAACCAGATACATCACGCCCGTGGTCGCCGCAATGCCCTCGATGCCAAGTCGAAGCATGAGTGCAATGGCATTGAGCAAAAGCCCCAACCCAATGGCGAGCAACAAACTCGTGAGATATTGTGTTTGCCGATTGATGGTGATCAGCAAATTCGCGCTGCCGCCCACGAGGCCGAGAAAATAGAACCCCGCGAACAAAATGCGCGCGGTGGGAATGCCTTCGGTATATTGCGGCAACAACAGCGGCGTCAACGGCAGCGCAAGATAAGCCAAGCCCAGCACGGCTGCCATCACACCCGCGGTGACGAGCGTCGGCTTCTCCACCAACGGCGCGAGCGTTTCGGCCTGGGCCGTTGCGCCGAAGCGTTCGCCCATTTTGGGATAGAGCACTTGATTGATCGCCGTGGGAATATAAGCCATGGCCGTGAGCGCGAGCGTGCCGAGCGCGTAATAACCGAGCTGTTCTTCGCCGAGAAAGTTGATGATGAGGAGACGGTCGAGCGTGGTCATCAAGCTGTAGCTCAAACCGATGATCATGATGGGAAAGCCCGCGCGAATCAAGCCGGGAATCAAGGAAAAATCAAAGTGCGGGCGTCGCAGGTGCGGGGGTACGGCGACAAAACAAATGAGCACGGCAGCCAGGCTGCTCAACAGAAAGCCGTAAAAAATTCCGTCGAAGCCGAGAACGCGAACCAGGGCCAGCGTGACCGCGAGTTCGAGCACCGTGGCAAAGATCAAAACTTTGCTGAGCAGCGCGAATTTTTCATCGGCGCGAAACCAGAAATGAAAAAACTGATAGAGCTGCTGCGCGAGCAACACCAGCGCGAGCAATCGCAGCGCGCCCGCGGTCACCGCATCGAACCAGGGCGAGAGGCCGAGCGCAAACAAAACGGCGGCAACGATCGCGGTCGCCAGCATCGTGAACGTCAAACTCACGCGCGCGATTTGGGGGATGACGTCGCTTTCGCCGCGCCCTCGGCGTTGCGGCACCTCGCGGTTCATCGCGTGCAGTGCGCCTAGATGCGCATTGCCGCCGTACACGAGAATCACCTGCAGACCGTTCCATAAACCAAACAGGCTCGGCCCGAGCATGCGCGCGAGGAAAAAATTTTTGAGAAAGCGCGCAGCTTGCACGACGAGGTTGGCACCGGCGAATTGCATGATTTGCCGCACGATCGCGCGCCGCCCGGTGGGCTGTGGCGCGGAGGTATGCAACATGAGAGTTTTATACTCGGATTCCGCGAAAGGAAGGTAGCCAGCTTTGGCAAAGGCGCGTAAAGAGGCATGATTGTCCGGCTTGATGCGCGCACAAATACGCCGCACGGAGGGCGCAAGCTCGAACAAACGACGGCTGCCCGCGGCGATCAACTCCGCGCCATAACCTTGGCCCCGACTCTCCGGGGCGAGATTGATGTTGATTTCCGCTTCTTCGGGTTGATTGATATCGAAACGCACGACGCCGAGACTTTGGCCGTTCGCGAGGCCGATCAACAAGATGCGATCTTGCCGCTGCAAAGTTTTCTCAAACCATCGCACATGCTCCGGCCAGGCAATCGCCTCGCGATGAAACGATTGTGCGCGCGTGACCGGATCGTTGCGCCAGCGGAAAATTTCCTCCGCGTCTTGCAATTCGGCCGGGCGCAAAGTGAGGGCGGCGGAACTCATCAACCGATCATGTCCCACGACAAAATATCATCCTCTTCTATGTCACG
The DNA here is from genome assembly GCA_964395375.1 of uncultured Cytophagia bacterium. GTDB lineage: Bacteria > Zhuqueibacterota > Zhuqueibacteria > Zhuqueibacterales > Zhuqueibacteraceae > JABWAN01. Next base: position 8,298 of record CAYNDW010000054.1, on the reverse strand, counting down.
GCGTGCGGTGCGGCCCGCGACCAAATCCATCAAGTGCGTGGGAATGCCGAAGCCGGGGCGCTTGACTTCCAACATGTCCACGGTAATCACCGCGCCCGCCTTGATATTGCAATTCGCCACCAAGCTGCGGCGCGCTAAACGATGCAATTCGTTTTCCGCCTGCGTATGTTGCTTCAGTGGACGCCCTAACGACTTCTCCGTTTTGCGAATGCTCGCGATCATCTCGCGCAATTGCGCCGGCTCCATGGCAAAAGGATGGTCCGGCCCAGGCCGCGAACGATCAGAGGTGAAATGCTTTTCAATCGCGCACGCGCCGAGTGCCACGGCTGCGACGGCGCACACCGCGTCGAGCGTGTGATCTGAAAAACCCACGGGCACGTCGAACGCCTGCCGCAGCGTTTGCATCGCGCGCAAGTGAATGTCTTCATAGGCCGGCGGATAATTGATCGCGCAATGCAGCAACGCCACTTCGCTTGTGCCCGCGGCATGAACCGTTTCCAGTGCGCGCTCGATGTCCGCGAGATTGGCCATGCCCGTCGAAAGAATAATGGGCTTGCCGGTTTGCGCAATGTGCCGCAGCATGGGCAAATGCGTGATTTCGAAGGAAGCGACTTTATAAACCGGGATGTTGATTTTTTCGAGATCATCCACCGCTTGCAAATCAAAAGGTGTGGCAAAGAAGAGAATGCCCTTCGCGTCGCTGTAAGCCTTCAACTCCGGCAGCCACGCGCGCGGCAGCTCTAATTTTTTGAGCAGATCATAAACACTTTCACCTTGCTGCGTGAGTTCCTTTTCTTGTAAGTAACTCATCATCGGCGTTTTTTTAGAGTAAATTTTGTCCGCCGAGAACACTTGGAACTTCACTGCGTCGGCTTGCGCTTCGGCGGCGATATCGATGAGCTTCTTGGCTTGTTGCAAATCACAATCGTGATTCGAGCCGGCTTCGGCGATTACAAAACACGGCTCGCCGTCGCCGAGGCCACGATAGTTATTAATGCGAAGCGAAGGCATTGTCAATTTCCTCTGCTACTCGTTCTGCGCCGAGGCCGTCCACCAAGCTTTGGCCCGCGGCTTTCATATTGTGTAATTTGGTTGAATCGTGCAAAAGCGCGAGCGCACTCGCAGCAACACTTTCCGGCGACACTTGTTCGTGCCGCCCTAAAACCTCGGCCAATCCGTGGTGCGCAAAGGCCTCGGCGTTTTGGCGTTGATTCTCGGCAATGACGAGCAACAACGCGGGCACACCGAGGCAGGCCAATTCATAAACCGTGATGCCCGCGCCGGAGATGGCGAGCGTCGCTGCGGACATGATCTCGGGCAGATTACGCGGCTGATTGTGAACACGCAAGCGCGCGTGCGTCCGCGCCAATTGCTGCAGTTCAAGCAAGCCGCTCGCGGCCGGCCCGACAACTGCGTGAAGCAAAATTTCTTGCGGCAAATTTTCCAACAAACTGCGCGTGATTTTCAAAGTCAAGTTATGCGGATCCGATCCGCCGAGCAAAACGATAACATTCGCGCGCGTGGAGTGAGGCGCATGGCGCTGCCGCGTTGCGCGAAACTGTGCGCGAAGCAAAGCATAACGCGGGCCAAGCAGCAAATGCGCGCGGGGCGAAACTTGATAGCTCAAATCCGGCGCGTAAATATTGTGATTGATCACCAACTCCGCGGCGAGCGGAAAACCGGCAAAGTCGTCGATACAAAACACGCGCATGCGGCGCGCCGCGAGCTGCTTAAAAAAAATCTCATCCGCCGCGTACGTATCAACACCAATCGCGCGCGCGTGATGCCGCCGCGCCAGCGCTTCGAGTTGGTCAAGGTGCAGGGAAGCATTCAACGTATGCACGGCGTGGCCGTGTTGTTGAAGCAACGCCACCAGCGGCGGCGGCGTAACGGCCACGGCGAAGAGGATTTCAAAACCGCGGCCGCGCAACGCTTCAGCCAACGCGAGACAGCGATAGAGATGGCCGACACCGATTTCGCTGGAGCCGTCGGTGCGCATGATGATGGTTGCGTTGTCGTGATCGCGTGCCATGGCTAAATTTTATTCGCCCAAATGCTTTTGCCTTACTTCGCGATTCGGCGCAAACAATTCCGGCTGTGCCGAGTGAAGCTGCAGCAGTTCTTCCAGTGAAAAAAAATGGTCACGCCCGGTGCGTATGAAATGCGAATAGACATTGTCCGCCACTTGCCAATCCTCGTGCGTGTCCACAGTCACGCGCAGGTGCGACCAATCCGCGTCGTGTTTAAAGCTCGCGAGTTTGAAGCGCTCGGGATGTTGATAAAAGAAAGGAGTGACGTGCTCGCGTTCGAAACGTTGTGTGGCTTCGTGCTGCGCGCGCAGCAGCGCCGAGGAGGAAAAAATCTCAACGTCCAATCCCAGCGGGAAAGTGCGTTCGAGTGTGTTGCTCAAATAATCGGCATCGCTCGCGGCAAAGGCAGCAAGCATATCATCGAGCACGCGGGCATCAATCAGCGGGCAATCCGCGGTGATGCGAATCACGGGATCGGTTTGAAATTTTTGCGCGGCTTCGTAATAGCGCAGCAGCACGTCGTCTTCACTGCCGCGAAAACAAGGCGTGCCTCTTTGCGCGCAGAAATTTTCAACGGCATCGTCCGCCTGCGCCGTGCTCGTGGCAACGATGACGCGACGGCAGCGTTGCGAGTCCGCGAGACGTAAGAGGCACCATTCCAACATGGGCTTTCCCGCCACAAGCCGCAAAACTTTTCCGGGCAACCGCTGCGAACCCATGCGCGCTTGCAGAATCACCGCCGGCCGGCAAGCGTCTTTTCGATCGTGCCGGGCTGTCATCGGCGCTGCTCTTTCACCACGCGCAAAACCGTTTCGACCACGCGTGTCACGTCGTCATTAGTCATGCGCGGATATAACGGCAGCGAGAGCGCGCGCGCATAAAATTTTTCCGCCTGCGGATAATCCCCGGGCTGCGTGCCGAAATTTTTGCGATAGTACGGCAGCAAATGCACGGGAATATAATGCACCTGCACGCCCAACTTTGCGGCTTGCAGCTCTGCGAAGATTCGTCGGCGGTCGCACTGCAACAATTCGAGATTAAATTCCATCACGTACAAATGCCACGCAGTTTGCGCGCGCGGAATGCGCGGCGGAATCAGCGCCTCGTTGCGGACGAACGCTTCATTATAAAGGCGAACAATCTCCGCGCGGCGCGCCAGAAATTGCGGCAGTTTTTTCATTTGGCTCATGCCAAGCGCGCAGTGAATATCCGTGAGGCGATAGTTGAACCCGAGCGCTTGCATCTCGTAGTACCACGGCCCTTCGTTCTTCTGCAACAGTTGCGGATTCTTGGTGATGCCGTGGCTGCGAAAGAGCAGAAGGCGTTGGTAAAGTTTTTCATCGTTAGTGAGAATGGCGCCGCCCTCGCCGGTGGTGATATGTTTGACGGGATGAAAACTGAGAGTGACCATATCGGAATGCGCGCACGCGCCGACGCGATAAGTTTGGCCTTCGGCTTCATATTCGCTGCCGAGAGCATGCGCCGCGTCTTCGATCACGAGCAAGTTGTTTGCGCGAGCGAGCTTTGCAATCTCGTGCAGATCGCAACTTGGTCCGGCAAAATGCACGGGCACAAGCGCGCGCGTCTTCGGTGTGAGGCGCCGCGCAATTTCGCGCGGGTCAATGTTGCGCGTGGCGGGATCGATGTCCGCGAACTTGGGTTGCGCGCCAACATAAACCATGCAATTCGCCGAGGCCGCAAAGGTGATCGGCGAAGTGATCGCTTCATCGCCCGGGCCTAGACCCGCGGCCAACGTTGCGCAATGCAAAGCCGCGGTGCCGTTGGCCACGGCCACGGCGTATTTCGCGCCGCAATATTTCGCGAGCATTTTTTCAAACGCGGCAACGTGTTCGCCCTGCGTGAGGTTGTGATGGCGCAACACTTCCACCACCGCGGCGACGTCGTCCTCTTCGATCCATTGCCGGCCATAAGGCAGCCACTCGTTATTCATGCCCGATCAACCTTTTTAATTCTTCTTCCGTGAGCCACCACGTGTTGTTGTCGCTGCTGTAGCTGAAGTCGTCGGGCACGCGCTTGCCGCCGGCGCGATTGGCTTGGCCCCACCACGGAAAGGTCGGCTCGACGATGAAATACGAATCAAACTCGAGCGTGTGATGCGCTTCGTCGCGCGGCACCATGGTTTCGTGAATTTTTTCTCCGGGGCGAATGCCCACGACGTTGAGCTTGCACTCCGGCGCCAATGCTTGTGCGAGATCGATGATGCGCATGCTTGGAATCTTGGGCACGAAAATCTCGCCGCCCTGCATGCGATCAAAACAACTGAACACAAACTCCACGCCCTGCTCCAGCGTGATAAAGAAACGCGTCATGCGCACGTCGGTGATGGGCAACTCGCCCGAGGCGCGGCGCTCTTCGAAAAAAGGAATCACGCTGCCGCGACTGCCGATGACGTTGCCATAACGCACTGCGCTGAAACGCGTGCCGCTCGCGCCCGCATAGGAATTGCCGGCCACGAACAATTTATCAGAAACCAATTTCGTCGCGCCGTAAAGATTGACCGGGTTTGCGGCTTTGTCCGTGCTCAATGCGATCACGTTTTGCACGCCGTTGTCCAAACACGCTTCGATAATGTTCTGCGCGCCCAACACGTTGGTCTTCACGGCCTCGATGGGATTATATTCACACGCGGGAATTTGCTTGAGCGCGGCCGCATGCACGACGATATCTACGCCGTTGAGCGCGCGCTGCAAACGCTCGCGGTCACGCACGTCACCGAGGAAGTAGCGCAAAATCGGATCGTGGAATTGCTGCTGCATCTCGAACTGTTTCAATTCATCGCGGCTAAAGATGATCAATTTCTTCGAACGATACTTCTGCAAGGCGATCTCGACGAATTTCCTGCCGAAAGAGCCGGTGCCGCCGGTCAGCAAAACGGTTTTATCTTGCCAGTTCATGAGGGTCTCTTTTATAGGGTTAATGAAAATGGTCTCACGACTCCGAAATGCTTCTGGCAACACACGCGTCAAAAACGCACCTCGCAAAGCTCTTTCGCGTGTTTTTTTGCTCCGTGTGTAGCCCGAAAAATTTTAGAATTCTATTCTAACTTTGATCCACTAAGCCGTCTCGTGTTTTTCCAACAAGAACATCGTGTCGGTTAAATCAGCGTCGATGTATTGGAAACGCTCTTCTT
>CAYNDW010000054.1:0-3107 GCA_964395375.1 uncultured Cytophagia bacterium | reverse complement strand
TATGTTTCCGCGAAGTATTCGAAGCCCCAAATGTATTTCTTCGTGCAGCGATGAATCTCGGTCAGCACCGCGCCAATCTCCGCCGGCGAGACGTGAATAAGCACGCCGGATGTAAACACCAAATCGAAGAAGCCGTCTTTAAACGGAATATCGTCGGCCTGCGCCGCAATGAGATTCACGCCGCGCGTGTTGCGCTTCGCCAATTCCACCGCATAATCTTGCAACTCGATGCCGTAGAGCGAAGTGAACCCCATCTTTTGCAGGCAGCGCAATTGATTGCCCACATTGGCGCCGACTTCGAGAATGCGCAGCGAACGATCCAAACTTGCGAGAAAACGCTGATTCATGCTCGTGCGATTGAGGCCATAGTTTTTGAGATAGAGATTTTCCATTTGTTCGAGCGAAAGCGCGTTGCGGTCCGTGTATTCCTTGCCGAACGCGCCGCGCCACGCCGAGGTCGGCGTGGCGGTTGGATTTTGTGCCGTGGAAGAAGGCATTGCATTCCTTTTGATGAGGTCGCATTCCCATATGACGCATGCGTCTTGCCAATATAATCAGGCGCGCGAAAAATTCCACAGAAAAATTCCGGCGGACTTCCGCGCGCGCACACTGCACATGATATTTTGCAGCGTCGCATTTACTTCGTCACAAGAAAAACTCTTGCGATTCGCTCAAATTCATTCTATATACCGCCTCAATTTTTGCGTCACCCACACGCCTAATTTAGAAAGACCTCTTCGCATGGCTAAAAAATCACGGCCCGCCCGTCAATCGGGCGGAGCAACGGCGCGGCCCCCAACGCCGACTTCGGGTTGGTTCGGGCAACATCCCGTGCTCTCTGCCGCGCTGCTGTTTTTCGCATTGATGCTCGTCTTCTTTTTTGAAACCATCTTCGCCGGCAAAACCTACGTCTCGCCCGACGCGCAAGCGCCAGCTATGCTGACCACAACACTTCGCGAAGCATTTTGGACAGACGGCGTTTTGCCGCAATGGATGCCGCACATTTTTGGCGGCATGCCTAGCACGGCAAGCTTGACCTATTCGCCGTTCGCCTATTTCCCCGGCGCCGTGGTGGAAATCGTCAGCAGATTGATTCCGATTCGAGGCATGTTGGTTATGGCGTTGCACTATGTGCTCGCGGGTCTCGGCGTGTTTCTTTTTTTGAAAAGACGAGGCGCGAGCTTTATTCCAAGTCTCTTCGGCGGGATTGCGTTCATGCTTACGCCGTATATGATCACGATGACGATCTTCGGCCACGGCTCGCAGATCATGACCGCGGCATATATTCCGCTCGCGCTGTGGGCCATGGACCGATTGTTTGAAAAATTTTCGCTGCTCAATCTCGGGTTGAGCGGATTATTCGTCGGGCTGATGCTGCAACGCGGGCACGTGCAGGTGGCGTTTTATGGTTTGCTCCTGCTCGGCTTTTTTATGCTCTATCAAATTTTCATGGCCGCGCGCCGCAAAGAGACCGCGCGCATTGCGCCCGTGTTCGGCGGCTTCCTCGCGACGCTGCTACTCGGCTTTGCGCTCGCTGCAATTCTTTTTCTCCCGCTAAAAGAATATACGCCGTTCTCGATTCGCGGCGCGGCCTCCGCGTTGGCGGAGCAAAAGGGCGCAACGGATACGGGAGTCGGTTTCGATTATGCCACGCAATGGTCGTTCTCCCCCGGCGAGATGATGACGTTTCTCGTGCCTTCTTTCTATGGCTTCGGCGGTGTGACCTATTGGGGCAATATGCCGTTCACGGACTATCCGAATTACATGGGCATCCTCGTGCTCGCGCTCGCGCTCGCGGGGCTGGTCAAGCGCGTGCCGCTCTCCGGCTTTTTCGGGATCGCGATTTTGCTCGCGCTGCTGCTCTCGTTCGGCCACAACTTCGAAACGTTCTACCGGCTGTTCTATGATTATTTTCCCTACTTCAACAAGTTTCGCGTGCCGGTGATGATTCTCGTGCTCGTGCAATGTTTGGTCGCAATCCTCGCGGGTTTGGGCTTGCAAGCTTTGCTTGCTTTATCAAAAAAAGAAAACAACACCCGCGAACACGCCGAGCAGCACGCCGCGACTGCGCGACGTTTGTGGCTTGCGCTGGCGAGCGTGCTTGGCCTGGTGTTGCTCATCACGCTGGCGCAAAGCGGCGTGTTTAGTTTTCTGCAAGGCGTTTATCCCGACCGCTATGAGCCGGCCACGCAGCAGCAGCTCGATCAAATGCGTTTCGATAAACTGCTCGGCGATCTTTGGCTTGTCGCCCTCATCGGTTGCACCGGTCTCGCGATGTTCGCGCTGTATTATTCGAAAAAGATTTCAGCAACGAGCGTGGCGGTGGTTATCACACTCGTAACACTGCTCGATCTTTGGATGGTGGATAAAAAAATCGGCGAAGCGCCGACGCCGGAGCGCAATGCCTTCGCGGCGTTGCAGCCCGACGCCGTGAGCAATTTTTTAAAGCAAGATGCTGCAACGTATCGCATCCTGCCCGTGGCCGAGTTGTTTAACGAAATGCGTTGGGCCGCGCAGGGCGTGCAAAGCGTGGGCGGCTATCATGCCGCAAAGCCGCGTCGCTATCAAGATTTGATGGAAGCGACGAACCTGCAAAACGGTTTGGTGCAAACGTATTTTCGGCAGGTCATTCAAGGAGGCCGTGCGGCGTTGCAACCTTTGCCGCTTGAAGCCGTGCCCGCGGAGCCGCGCCAAGCTTATCAACGCCTGCTCGATTTGTTGAACGCGAAGTATATCATCTCACATTATCCTTTGCCGGAGCCGAATTGGATTCTGCGGCAAACGCTTTCCGCGGAACAAACGCCGTTGTTCATTTACGAAAACACGACGGCGTTGCCGCGTGCTTATCTCGTGGGCAACTCCGAAGTGAGCAACAACGATCTCGACGCACTCACGCGCATGCGCACCGGCGAGTTCGATCCGCACACGACCGTGCTGCTCAACGAAGCGCCTGCGCTGAAGCCGGAGCATGACGCGAACGCGAGCGCGACGCTGCAAAAATATTCGCTGCATGAAATAGTTGTCGAAACGCAAAGCATTTCTCCGCAAATCCTCGTGGTGAGCGATAATTACTACCCAATCGGCTGGCAGGCTTATGTAGACGAGCA
>CAYNDW010000053.1:0-15651 GCA_964395375.1 uncultured Cytophagia bacterium | reverse complement strand
CGCGGAGAGCGGGGTGTCGAGGAAGTCGCGGAGCCAGTTGTAGGTGAATTTCATTTTCTATTTTTCATCTCATATATCAAACGTGTCATTCAGAAGGAATCTTTTTGAGTACTGGAGATTGTGCCGAGCGCTTAAAAGGATTCCTTCTGAATGACATTCTCTGGGGGGATCAAACCAAAAGATGCTTCTTTAAAACTGGTGCAAGAAGCGCACGTCGTTGTCATAAAAATAGCGAATGTCGTCGATGCCGTACTTGGTCATTGCGACGCGCTCGATGCCCATGCCGAAGGCGAAGCCGGTGTATTTTTCGGAGTCGATGCCGAGCATGTCGAACACCGCGGGATTGACCATGCCGCAGCCGAGCAATTCCATCCAACGATTCTTTGCGGGGAACCACACGTCAAGCTCGGCGCTCGGCTCGGTGAAAGGAAAATAACTCGGGCGGAAACGGACTTTGATGTCGCGGCCGAGCAGCTTGCGCGCGTACGCGAGCAGCACGCCTTTGAGATCGCCCATGGTCACGCCTTCATCAACATACAAGCCTTCGATTTGATGAAAGACCGGCGAGTGTGTGTCGTCGAGATTGTCTTTGCGAAAAACGCGGCCGGGCGCGATGATGCGAATGGGAGGCTTTTGCTTGAGCATGGTGCGCACTTGCACGGGCGAAGTGTGGGTGCGCAGCAAATAGATTTCGCCCTCTTCGCGCATGGGGTCGGAGAGATAGAGTGTGTCCTGCATATCGCGCGCGGGATGGTTGCGCGGAATGTTGAGCGCTTCGAAGTTATAGTAATCGTTTTCCGCGAGCGGCCCGCTTTCCACCGAAAAGCCCATGCCGAGGAAGATGCTTTTGATTTCATCGAGCGTTTTGAGCAAAGGATGGCGCGTGCCGAGACGGCGGGGAATGCCGGGGAGCGTGAGATCGACTTTCGGGCCGCGCGTGGGTTGGCCGAAGAGTTCCTTCTTCGCGTTCAGCGCGGCTTCGAAGTAGTCGCGGAGCTCGTTGAGTTTTTGTCCGAGTTGAGGGCGGGCTTCGGCTGCGACCTCTCCCAATTTTTTGAAATATTTCGGGAGTTCGCCTTTACGCGCGAGATATTGAATCCACAAAGCTTCAACGGCGTTCGCCGAATTGACCGTTACGATCTGCTCATCGAATTTATGTTGCAGCGCCTCCAGCTCGTTGAGAATGGCTTCGATCAATGCGGCACCTAAGCTTGCACGAGCTGAACGAGTTGCTGGAAAGCGTTGGGATCTTTGACGGCGAGATCGGCGAGCGCTTTGCGGTCGAGATTGACTTCTTTCTTTTTGAGGGCGTTCATGAACGCGGAGTACGTCATGCCCGCGGCGCGCACGGCTGCGTTGATGCGCACGATCCACAAACGGCGGAAGCTGCGGCGCTTATTGCGGCGATCGCGATAAGCGTAGGTGAGACCCTTTTCGTAGGTTTCGGTCGCGCTGCGCAGCAGACGGCTCTTGCCGCCCCAACGACCTTTGACCTCATTAAGCAGTTTTCTGCGGCGACGATGCGAAGCGACCGAGTATTTTGAGCGAGGCATTGGAATGGACCTTTCTTGAGCGATCTTACAGTTAGAGTTCGATTGAAAATTTTAAATTGCAAATGCTTTTGTACGTAGTAACGCCTTTAGGCGTCGGCTCCTAAAGGAGCAACTACGAACTAGCGCAAGCCCAACATGCGCAAGGCGCGCGGCGTATCGGACTTATGCACGAGCGTGCCTTTGCGCAAATTGCGTTTTCGCTTTTGATCTTTGCTCGTGAGAATGTGACGATGGCCGCTGCGATTGCGTTTGACTTTGCCCGTGCCCGTCACGCGAAAGCGCTTTTTGGCGCCGCGATTGGTTTTGAGTTTCGGCATTTCAACCTTTCTATTTCTTTACAAAGTAAACCACCAAGTTTCGACCTTCCTGCAGCGGGGACCTTTCCGGTTTGGCAATGTCCGCGAGTATTTCTTCCAGGCGTTTAATGACTTCCAGCCCGAATTCTTTATGCACCATTTCACGTCCGCGAAACGATACCGTGGCTTTGACCTTATCGCCTTCTTCAATAAACTTGCGCGCGTGCTTGCTTTTGAACTCGAAATCGTGGTCGTCAATTTTGGGCCGGAACCGGATTTCCTTGACGTGAATGACGGTTTGCTTTTTCCGGCTGGTCTTTTCTTTTTTGGCAAGCTCGTATTTGTACTTGCCAAAATCCATCACGCGGCACACGGGCGGCTCCGCCGTCGGCGCCACTTCGACCAGATCCAAGTTGACGGACTCCGCGCGTGACTGCGCTTCCGAAATAGATACGACTCCGATTTGTTCGCCTTCGGGTCCGATCAGTCTTACTTTCGGAACGCGAATTTGATGATTGATGCGAGTAAATTTGGGCTTAGACGTGGCCTGTGTTCTCCCTGAAAAATTCCGTTGCTCTTTGGTTCGGAAACAATTTTATAAAATCATTCGATTAGCTTCGCTGCAACTTCATCGCGCAACCTGTGCGACAAATCCGCGAACGGCATGGCTCCGAGATCGCCGGCTTTGCGTTTACGCACGGCGACTTTCTGCTGTTCTGCCTCTTTCGCGCCGACAATAATCATATAAGGCACTTTGTGCGTTTCTGCATCGCGGATTTTGAAATTAATCTTCTCTTGCCGGTCGTCAAGATGGCTGCGAAACCCCTCGGCTTGCAATTGTTGGTGTATCGCCGTCGCGTATTCGAGTTGCGCGTCGGTGATCGCCATCACCACTGCCTGCACCGGCGCGAGCCACAACGGAAATGCGCCGGCAAAGTGCTCGATCAAAATACCGAGGAATCTTTCCATCGAGCCGAACGGCGCGCGATGAATGATCACCGGCCGATGCTTCTTGTTGTCGCGGCCCACATATTCAAGGTCGAAGCGCTCGGGCATCACATAATCAACCTGCACGGTGCCAAGCTGCCACGTGCGGCCCAACGCGTCGCGAATCATGAAGTCGATTTTCGGGCCGTAGAATGAAGCTTCGCCGAGCCCGATGAAGTAGTTCAACTTCATTTCATCCGCGACTTCTTTCAACTCGGCCTGGGCTTGTTCCCAAAACTTGGCATCGCCGCCGTATTTCTCGGTGTTGTCATCGCGAAACGAAAGCCGCACGCGCACGTCCATGTTGAACGTGCTGAACACGAGTTGCGTGAGTTCGACGGTCGCGCGAATTTCGTCTTTCAATTGCTCGTGCGCGCAGTAAATGTGCGCGTCGTCTTGCGTGAAGCCGCGCACGCGCGTGAGGCCGCTCAACTCGCCCGACTGCTCGTAGCGATAAACCGTGCCGAACTCTGCCAAGCGCAAAGGCAGATCGCGATAGCTGTGCGGCTTGGCCATGTAGATTTGATGATGGTGTGGGCAGTTCATGGGCTTGAGCATGAACTCATCATCTTCCACTTTCATCGGCGCGAACTGGCTATCTTTATAATAGGGATAATGCCCGCTCGTTCTGTACAAATTAATATTCGCAATGTGCGGCGTGATCACGGCTTGATAACCGCGTTTGCGCTGCTCTTCGCGCAAAAATTTCTCAAGCTGCTCGCGCACGATTGCGCCTTTGGGCAACCACAGCGGAAGGCCGCTGCCCACGTTCGGCGTAATCAAGAACAACTCCAGCTCTTGCCCGAGTTTGCGATGATCGCGTTTGCGTGCCTCTTCGAGCATGTGCAAATACTGCTCGAGCATTTCTTTTTTCGGAAAGGAAATGCCATAAATGCGCTGCAGCATCTTATTCTTCTCATTGCCGCGCCAATACGCGCCCGCAATGCTCAACAGCTTCACGTTCTTCACGTGGCCGGTCGAAGGCAAATGCGGGCCGCGACACAGATCGACGAAATCCCCTTCATGATAGACGCTAGGATTATCGTCTTTCAAATCGCGCAGCAATTCGAGCTTGTAGCGATCTTGGCGTTTTTCAAAGAGCGCAACCGCTTCGGCTTTATTCAAATCTTGACGTTGGAACGATTGATCCGCGGTGATAATCTCGCGCATCTTCGCTTCGATGCGGCCCAACTCTTCGGGCGTTAGCTTGGTTTCAACGTCGATGTCGTAATAAAAGCCGTTTTCAATCGGAGGCCCAACGCCGAATTGGGCTTCGGGATAAAGCGCCTTGATCGCGTGCGCCATGATGTGCGAAGTGGAATGCCAATAAACTTCTTTGCCCTCGGCATCGTCCCACGTGATGAAACGAATCTGCCCGTCTTCCAACAACGGGCGCTCGATATCAATTACTTTATCATTAAACTTCGCCACCAACGTTTTGGCGAAGAGCGAGCGGCTGATTTCCTGGGCAATCTCGCGCGGTCTAACGCCGCGCGCGTAATCCTTTTCTTGCCCGTCGGGAAAGGTTATCCGAATTTTTTGATCACTCATATCCTGCATCTCAAAAATAAAATAACAGCTCGGTAGCCATACTTGTTCCGCTGCGCATGACTCGTGCGCCACAACGAAGTCAAAGAGTGACGCGAAAATTCTTCAACCGAACTGTTATAGGGTGGGCGGTACAGGAGTTGAACCTGTGACCTCTTGCATGTCAAGCAAGCGCTCTAACCAGACTGAGCTAACCGCCCGTGTATCCAATGACAAAAAAAAGCGCGACGCAAACAACTGGGTCACGCTTTTTGAGAATCTCTGAATTTCGCGTGTTACTATACGTCCGATCAACGCTCAAAAAGTGGGTGGAAAATAATCGTCAAAGGCTACAAAGTCAACCGTTTTTTCGGAATGGTCATTTGCCCGTTATAACACCCCCGACACTCCGATGGCAACCCCTGCCGCGGACATCAACAAAACGCCGAGCACCCAGCCATACCACTTTTTTGTGCGCTTGCCTTCTTGCCAGGTTTCGGCCAAAGTCGAGTTGCGCAGCCACTCTTCGACCACGATTCGTGCAAGGTCGATGGAAATCACAGCGCCCGGTTCTTCGCCTCGTGCGCGCGCAATGCCGATCACACGACCGTTTTTATCAAGCACTGGCCCGCCTTCTTGTCCGGGAGAAACGGAGAAACTTAATGTCAACTCTTCCGGGGCATTGCGTTGCACTTCGCCGGCGTTTTGCGAGAGGAAAGTCGTTCCGGGAAAGCCGAGCACGGCAACGGCATCGCCCACGGCAACTTGGTCCGAACGCCCAAATTCGAGCGCCGGCGCGCCGGGAAAACCTGCACGCGTTGCGAGCAATACCAAATCCCGATTGCGCCATTTGGAGGAGATCATTTGCGCCGGCATGGCCGTGGTTCCTTGCTCAAGTTGAACCGTGAGCTGCGCTTCAAATCCGGAGATAAGCGCGTTGGAGGTGAGAATGACGGGAGCGCCGTTACGCGTTTTTCCAATAATAATTCCGGCTCCGATGCGTTGCTGCTCTCCGACTGTGATTTTAACCACGGCTTGGGCGGCGCGACGATAAACTTGATCTGGAATTTTAGTAATCCTGCCCGGCAGTGATTGGGCTTGCGAGAGGCCGACTCCGGCAAAGAGCAGGCAGCAAAAGTTGAGGTATTTTTTCATGCAGAAATGTGTCATGGCGAGGGAAGAAAGTCAAGGAAGAATTTAATCGGCGTCCAAAGCTCAAGCCTTCGCCGACGAGTCCGTCATGCGATGTAAGAGGCTTCCACGGCGGCAGTGCTTCCATCAAATCATCGGCCCGTACTCCGCATCAAGCGCAATAATGTTCGCCGATCGAAGCGACCGCCGGCATTGGGGGCCTCGGCGATCCGTTGAGGAAGTCATTAAACAGCGCGAGGAAGACTTCAAAACAAGGGCTGCAAAGATTCAAATGTTTTTCAATGCGCGTCTTGCTCGTGTCGGAAACGGCGCCCTCGAGATACAATAAAAACTCGCGGGCATTGAGGCAGGCGTGATTTTGCGTTGTGTGCATGAGATTCCCTCTTCTTCTTCAGGCGGCAAATGAATGGAGTTGCCAGAGGCAGTGGCGCGAGGTCAAACAGGAAGATACCACCGGCATTGATTGCAATTATGCTACTAGCGTTTGGGACGCAAGGCGCACCGTTATTTAGTGCAACAGCCGATTGCGGCTCGTGGTCTCATTTTGAAAACGATGCTTGAGTCGCGCAATGGTGTTGCCGACGCCGCTTTCGCCGAGGCCCAGGCTCTTGATGCGCGCGATTTCATCGTAATGATAACCGAAGATAAAATGCAGTTTAAAAATGATGAGATTGCGATCCAGGTGTTGCGTAAACGAGGCTTGCCGGCGCCAGATTTCCGCGGCGTAGCTGCATGCTTCCGCCAGCCCCTCGTCGCACACCGGACTTTCTTCATTCGGAATTTGCTCGATTACCGCGCACGGCGCTTCTTCCTTCTTCCAACTCATGGCGGTATAGGAATGTGCGAGCGGTTCGTGCTGAAAATAATCCCGCACATAGTTGCGCACCATATTTTGACACATCGAGCGCAAATATGCGAAAATGGAGCTTTCGTAGCGCAGGTCGGCATTTGCCAAAACGCGGCATTCATTGCGAAACAGACGGTAAAAAATTTCATTGACCACGTCGTCGGCCATGTCGCGCATCTGCTCGCAATGGCTCATCTTGCCCAAAGCATAAATCGCCTGCGTGACGGTGTGACGAATGTAAGATTCATACCGTGCGATGAACTCGTTCTGCACGAGGCGGTTGCGCGGCGATCGCGCCAACTCTTGCACCAGGGGTTGATGTTTCAACTGCGTTAGTGCTTCTCGGCTCAAGCTGCTTGTCGCCATGGTACTCCTCCGTTTCGTCCGTCGTGATTTAGATATCATCGTTGTGCGAATCCAAAGAGCGAACATGATTCCGCACTGCTTGCCGTCGTCGCGTGCTCGGAACTCCGTTTCTCCCCGGCGCTCCTGCGCAGCCGTTTTCTTTTTCATCCTACCCCAACGTAGCCCAAGAGCACGCATGTCACCATGTTTCGTGTTTTAATCGCGCACGGCTTGCGATTTTCGATAAAAGGTCGCGTTATTTTTTCCGTTTATATACCAAGAGTGTCGCGCCACCGCCTTCTTCTCTCTGCCTTCTCGAAAAATTTTTGCGGCGCGTATTTGAATTCAGGCTCCGGTTACGGCTAAGTATTGCGGCCCTCGGCTTGACTTTCCAAAGAGATTTGTTTATCATGTGCGCGCAAAAAGAGCAATTTTGCTCTTCAGGATAGCACATGCGCGACGCCCAACCATCCCGTTGACCTTTGATCCCAGCGCCGAGGATTTTCCGCACGACTTCACGCGAAGTTTTACTTCTTCTCAGCCTAACCCGCCTTCATATCATGGCCGAAAAAAAAGTTCTGCGCGAGCACGGTCTGACCAACGATAAAATCCAAGCCGTGCGGGATTTGATCGCCGGGCCCCAAATCCGCGCGTTGGAAATCAAAATTGAAAAGCTCGCGCAGCAAGTGGAGCAATTGCTCGCGCAAAATCAAAACGTGCGCGCGGAATACAACAAGAAGTTCGAGCACGCCCAGGCGGATTTCGAAGCCCGCGCGGAGCGCATGATTCGACGCGCGGCCAGGCATCGCGCGCGCACCACTTTGCGTTTGAAACACGTCGCGCATGAGATGCAAAAAATCGCGAAACAATTTGCAGTAGAACACGAAACCCGCGCGGCGTTTGCCAAAACCATGGCCGCGCTTGCCCGACAATTGCGCACCTTGCCCGCGCCCCCTCGCCTAAATTTCTCCGCCCTCGCCGGCAAGTCCAAGCCGACCCGCAAGAACACCAAATCCGGCCCGAACCATGCCGAGCAAAGCTGAAGCGCGCGTCGCCTTTGAGGCGCACCACAACGGCGCGGAAGAAAACCTCGGCGCGACCCGCGATGATTTTGAGCAACTGCGCGCCTTGCTCTTGGAAGACGCGCTTGCGCAAATGCGCGCGTTGGAGGAAGCAAATTTTCGGCTCAACCGTGAGCAGGGTAATTTGCTGTCGCGGCAAAAGCAGCTTGCCGAGGAGCAGCGCGAGCACGGGAACGTATTGCTCCAAGAAAACCTTCTTCTCAAAAATTCGCAGAACGCTTTGCTCGCGCGCCACGAAGAATTAGCGCAAGCCTATCAAGCGCTTTTGCGCGAAAAAGAACAGCTCACGTTCAAACAAAACTATCTTGCGGATGAACAAGCCAAGCTGCGTTTAAAAATCGAGGACAAAGAATCCTTCACCGCGGCGCTAGAGCCGGTGATCGCCAACACGCTGGCGCGCACGATTGCCAACTCCGGCGAAGAGATGGCGGAGGTGGTCGCGCCGTTGATGGCCCCGGCAATCAAAAAGCAGATTCACGAGTCCAAAGATGAAATGGTCGAAGCGCTGCACCCCATCATCGGCCAAACCGTAAAACGCGCGGTGGCCGAGTCCATGCGCAAGCTCATCAAACAGATTAATCAGCGTCTCGATCGCGCGTTTAATTTGCAGGGCACCTGGCTGCGCGTTAAGGGCAGGCTCACCGGCGTGCCGGAGTCGATGGCCGTGTTGCAAGAAGTTTTGCCTTTTTCCGTGGAGAATCTTTTTCTCATCGCGCGCAAAACCGGTTTGCTCATGGCGCATGTTTCCGCGGAGACGCACACCGAGGCCGACGCCAAAGCGCAAATGGTGAGCAGCATGTTGACCGCGTTGCAAGATTTCATCAAGGATGCGCTCGGCGCCGAAGAATCGAGTGACCTCCACGAGTTTCGCCACGGCGAGGGGGTGACGTATATCATCGCCAGCCCGATGCTGCTCTTGGCCGCAGCCACCAAAGGCGAGGCGAGGCGCGATTTTTCCAAACTGCTCGAGCGCACGCTCAATCGCGTTCAAAACTCTTGTTACTCCGCCATCGTGAATTTTGAAGGCGATACGGCGAGCATGGAAGTCGCGCGGCCATTCATGCAGAAATTTATTCACTCATTTGAAACCGCGACCGCGCTTCCGCATAAAGAGCAAGAGCAGTCGCCCGCACGCGCCGTAAAGATCGCATGGGGCACGGCGGGCGCGCTGGCATTGGCGCTGCTCGCATGGTTCATTTTGAAACCTCCCATGCAACATTTGCCCACGCCCAATGTGCTCGAAGCCACGGCGAGCAGCTTGGCGCCGGGCCGGATGTCCTTCCGCATGGAAGCGCGCATGGCTGGTGAAGTTTGGATGCGCGTTTTTCCCAACGAACAAGATTCCACTACCTATCAAGATTTCAGATTTCAGCCGGGAGAAACTTATGCGTGGCGCGCGAGTGGGCGTATACGTTTGCGTGTGGGCAATGCCGGTGCAACGGAGTTATATCTCGACGGCAAGCCATTGGGCGAGTTGGGAGCGGTGCAGCAACCGATCACGCTGATCCTTGCGCGTGAAGGCATTTTGCAAAAGGAATGAGGGTATCATGATTCAAAAAAAAGTTTGCATACTCGGCATGTTTGGCGTCGGCAAAACCAGTTTGGTGCGGCGCTTCGTTCAGCAAGAGTTTGGTGAAAAATATCTCACCACGCTCGGCGTGAAAGTGGATCACAAGCTGGTGGCCGTGGAAAACGAGAGGGTGAATTTACTCTTGTGGGATATTGCCGGCCAGGAGGAAGAGTCATCCGTGATCGCAAATTACTTTCGCGGTGCGCACGGCGCGTTGATCGTGTATGATCTCACGCGCCCCGATTCGGCGCAGACGTTGCGCGAATACTGCGAGCGTTTTTTGCGAGTCACTCCCAAAGCCAAGCTCGTATTCGTCGGCAACAAAAGCGATTTGGTGGAAGCAAGTAAAGCGGCGGTTTTAGATTTTGGCCAAATACTCGGGCAAAAATCCGTGGCGCATTTTTTCACCAGCGCAAAAACCGGCGACAATGTTGAGCCGGCTTTTATCAAACTAACACAAATGCTCCTGGCCTGACCCATGGAAAAAATCTGGGACACACTGCTGCACGCAAATCATGTCGGCTTTGCGTTGCTTGATCGCGAACTGCGGCTTTTGCGGTTCAGCGCATTGTTCGCGACCTGGGCCGTGCGACCACCAGCGAACGCGCAAAACATTGCAGAGAGTTATCCCGAAGTCTTCGGCTTGGAAGAAACGCTGCTTCAGCTTTATGACCAACCCGGAGAAACGCTGGCGCTGCATGCGTTCATCGCGTCGGAGCAGACGAGGCGACGCATTATGTCGATCTGAAATTCGTTGCCATGCTTTCGACCGGCGAGGCCGAGCCGCATTTTTTATTTACGGTCACGGATGAAAGCGAAAAGTATCAACTCCGGCAGGAGCGGCAACAGCAGCGCAACGAGATCATGCTGCTGCGCGCCACGCTTGGCGGGCAACAGCAATTTTTGGCGGACAGCATTCTCGGCCGTTCGCCGGCGATTGCACGCCTCAAGGATTTGGTGCAACGCCTGGCGCACGCGCCCGCGGCAACCGTGCTCTTGCAAGGCGAAAGCGGCACGGGCAAAAGCCATCTCGCGCGCGTGATTCACTATCTTTCGTTTGCCACTTCCGCCCCGTTTGTGGAAATGAACTGCGCCGCGATCCCCGAAAATTTGCTCGAAGCCGAGTTGTTTGGTTATGAGAAAGGCGCATTCACGAATGCGATTAAAAGCAAGAAGGGGTTGATTGAAGAAGCCGATGGCGGGACGTTGTTCCTCGACGAAATCGGCGAGCTGCCGTTGAGTTTGCAAGCCAAACTTTTGCACGTGCTCGAAAACCGCAAATTTCGCCGCTTGGGCAACACGCAGGAGAAGAAGGTGCAAGTGCGCTGCCTCGCGGCCACCAATCGCGACCTCAAAGCCGCGGTCGAGAACAAACAGTTTCGGGAGGATTTGTATTATCGTCTCAATGTCGTGAATTTAGAATTGCCCCCGCTGCGGGATTTAGGAGAGGATGTTTTTACTTTGGCGAATCATTTTCTCGCGCTTTACAATCTTGACTTCAAAAAGAAAATTTCCGGATTCGCCGAGGAAACCAAGCCTATGCTGCGCGCCTATCATTGGCCGGGCAACGTGCGCGAATTGCGCAATGTCATTGAGCGCGCGATGATCTTTTGCGATACCTCGGAAATTCGCGCAAGAGATCTGGCGCTCCCCCTCGCGCTGAATGCGATAACCGCAAGCTCGTCCCCGGAATTTCGTTTGCCCGAAGCCGGCATTGCACTGGAAGAGGTCGAGAAATCATTTTTGACTCAGGCTTTGACTCTTGCCCAAGGCAACAAAACTCGCGCGGCTGCCTTGCTCGGCCTCACGCGCGACACGTTTCGCTATCGGCTGGAGAAGTACGAGATTGAATAAAAACTGCTCGTAGCAGCGCTTTCGTGCGCACGTGGCTTTGCGCCTAAATAAGCTACTACGAGCATCGAACCCTGTTCAAAACGCCGAAAGGCGCGACGACAAACGCTTATTTTTTTCCTCCGCCCAACACTGCCCCGAGCAAATCGCCCAACATGCCGGCGCCGGATTGCTGCCCGCCGCCGCCCGACATGCCGCGCATAAAAAATCCCGCCACATCATCCAAAATATCGCCGTCGCCGTCTTGATCCAACAATGAAGCCAAGCCCGTAGCGCCGGCGCCGCCGACATCGCGCTTGCGCGAGAGAAAGCCCAGCACGATCGGCGCAAGCATGGGAATAACTTTCATCGCAGTATTCGCATCGAGATTAAAATTCCGCGATAGCATGTTGGCCGCTTGCGCGCCCGAATCGCCAAGCAATCCGCCCAAACCGGGGTCGGCGCTCTCCCGTTGCGCGTGCATGCCAAACAAGCCGCCGATGTCGTCTAATACATTGGCATTGCCATGCTTGTTGAGAATGTGATCCACGCGCGGCGCGCCGCCGTTGTTTTGCATCTGGCGTTTCAAGCCGCCGAGAATCAACGGCACCACTTGCGGCAAAATTTGTCCGGCAACATTTTGATCAATACCTAACGTCGAAGCAAGCTGTTGTGACACTTCCGGCCCGACCGCTCCGAGCAATTCTTCAAACAAACCGTTCACGGCACATCTCCTTTGCGAAAAAGTAAGCGAAGCATTGGTGAATTAATCTATTTCATCATCTGAATTAAGCAAGCCGCATGCCTCGGTTTTATTCTAAGCATCGCTGCGCGCGAAAGCAAGTTCTTCTTTCAGCGGCATATGCCTTGCGTAATTTTTTCGGCAAGAAAGCCTTGCCACTTCAACCCCCAGGTGACTTATGATCGTCTTAACCTGCGCCTTGTGCGAAAAAAGCTCGAACTACTCCGCCGAAGAATTGGTCGGGCGTTACTTTATGTGCAAGCATTGTCATTGGCTGAATTTATCGGAAACTAGCGGCGGCGCCTACGCCGAAACGCTGCAACAAAATTTACCGCACGCCGCCTTTGCCCTTGCGAACGGCAAACAACCAGACGCAGCGCTCGGCGAACGCCCAAAGTGAAGAGCATTCGCATGGCGAGTTCACACACCTGCCGGTGGAATTGCCCCACACGCCGCCGCGATGAGCCTCGCAACGAAAGAAGAATTTGTCTTTACCCTTCTATCCGCGCGGCATAAGAATTTAAAAAAAACGAGCCGTGCGATTGGTAAGGATTTGGCGTGAGGATGATGGCAACTCGTGGCTTTGCAACCAAGTCTTACCCTTTTTAAAGTCGGTGCATGCCCGATCAAAGCTCTTGGGCATGACTCGCCACATAATGCCTCAGTTATTGGTGGAAAACGTAGCGCAGACATCTTGTCTGCAGGCAGGATGCCTGCGCTACTCCACACGTAACTGAGGCATTGCCTCGCCACAAACTCCCGGCTTGACTTTCGCGCGCTTTTTTGTTATGCTCGCCGTGCTTTTGCAGAAATGCGCACGGCCAGCTAGCAATTGCTTCACGCCACGCGTTAGGACCTGCCCGGTAGGACGATTTTCTTTCCCCACAAATAATCAATCCCACAAACCGTAGTAATCATTTCGGAGAAGGAGGTCGTATGGATCTGCTTTGGACCGCGCTCATCGGTTTAGTCGTCGGTGTTGTCGCGAAATTTTTGATGCCGGGCAAAGATCCGGGAGGCTTTATCATCACGATGGCCTTGGGCATCGCGGGTTCGTTTTTGGCGACGTTCCTGGGGCAGGCGGTAAAATGGTATAGCCCTGGAGACGCGGCCGGCTTTATCGCGTCGGTGCTCGGCGCGATGCTGCTGCTTTGGGGCTATCGCCGGTTTCAACAGAAGAAAGCATAAAGAGTTTTTTTGGATGAAAAGAAAAAGCCATGAGCAACCCTCATGGCTTTTTTTGTTTATCATGGTTCCGTCTTAATCAAGCCACAGCTCAGCCGTGGCCGAACGTGAGCGCGCATTTACATCAACGCTTGCAGCTTGCCATGCCCGGCGCGGCTCACGGGCAAGTGCGTGCCGTCATGCAGCACGACGCGGCGGCTGTCCTTGGCATAAAGCTCGATCTTCGCGATGCGCTCGAGGTTGACGATATAAGAGCGATGAATGCGCACGAAGCGGCGCGCATCCAACTCGCGCTCTAATTCCGCCAACGCCACGGGTTTGAGGTGCGTCTTGCCTTGCGTTTTCACGGCGACGTAATCATCCTGCGCTTCGAAGTAATCAATTTTGCTTACGGGAATGACATGCACCTGCGTGCCTTCGCGCAGCAGTATGCGTTCAAGCGGCTGTGCTTGCGCGCGCGTTTCCGCGACCAGCGCGGGCAAAGGTGAATCGGCTTCGCGGCGCAACAGGGTTTGCGCATGACGCAGCGCTTCAGCCAATCGCTCCGCGCTGAAAGGTTTTAGGAGATAATCCACGGCATGCACTTCGAAGGCGCGCAAAGCATATTCATCATACGCCGTGGTAAAAATCACGGCCGGGCGCGGCGCGATCAACTCCAACACTTCGAAGCCGTTGAGCTTGGGCATTTGCACGTCGAGCAAGACGAGATCGGGTTCCAACTCCGTGATCGCTTTCACGGCTTCGAAGCCGTTCGCGCATTCGGCGAGGATTTCGACCTCGGGAAACGCGGCCAAATATTCGCGCAGAATTTTTCGCGCCAGCTCTTCGTCATCGACGATGAGCGCGCGCGTTTTCGGGGGCGAGGTTTCAAGGTTCATCATTAACTCGAACGAGGATGAGCCGCAAGCAAATTTGATCCGTCATGCCCGAGGGTTTTAATCGGGCATTTAGGCGGCGTAAAATGGATTCCCGCTTAAAGATTGCGGGAATGACGGCCCGGCGAAAAGAGGAAAAACGCATCCGCCGAACCTCGCCGAAATCACCGAGTAAAAGCTTTTTCTTTTCATCCGTTGGTCTTAATCTATCTGGTGGTGATAAAAAACTTTCAGAATTTTATTCTGACTTTGAAGAGCTAATTCGTCTAAGCGGCCTCAGCAGAAATTGCTTTTGCCCATTCGCACGGCAAAACAATCTTCGCGCGAAAGAACTCACCGCCATTTTCGCATGCAAGCTGCGCCTGGCCGCCGTATAATGCCGCGAGGCGTTTGGTCACATTGCGCAGCCCCACGCCTTCGCCCTTGCGCGGAATATGATCCACGTCGCACGGGTTCATAATCGTGATCTCCAACCCCTCGCCGAGCCGCCGCGCTTGCAACGAAATGGTTCCGCCTTCCACTAAATGCGCGAGGCCGTGATTCACTGCATTTTCCACCAGCGGCTGCAACAGCAGCGCCGGCACCAAACCGTCTTCTGCGTCCGCGGCAATATTTTTTTCCACCCGCAAACGCGATCCGAAGCGCACCTGCTCCAACGCGAGATAATGATCGAGCAGCCGCAATTCCTCTTTTAGTGGAATGCGGGTCTCGGCTTTCAACGCGAGGCTCTGGCGCAGGAACTCGGAAAGGCGCAGGCACATCTCGCGCGCGGCGCCGGCGTCAATCGCGGTGAGCGCGCTGATCGCGTGCAGGCTATTAAATAAAAAATGCGGATGAATCTGCGCTTTGAGGTTTTGCAGCTCCGCTTCGCGCGCGAGCAGATCAAGCTGCAGCAAACGTTTTTCAACGCTGCGGGTTTGTTCAAATGAAATGAGAAGATAATGCAGCACCGCCGTTAGCCAAAACAACAAAAACGCCGCGCCCGCGAGCAACGCCATATTGTGCGGATAGCGCGTGTTTATGCCCGCGAACCACGGCAGCTTGGCTAATACTTCCACCCAAGTTTTGCCGAGCGCCAGCCAAAGCGCGGTGGAAACAATCGCGGCGACGGCGTAGACGCCGAATAATTGCAGCACGCTGCTGCGCTCCAGCGTAAACACGCGGCAAAGATACCACGTCGAGAGACAAACGAACGCATACACCAACATCATGGGCACGAGCAGCGCGAGCGCTTCCTGCCAACTCAAATTTCCGCCCACCGCCGCAGCCAAAGCCGCCAGCAAAACGGCAAGCATCAGCCACGAGGCGAGGTATAATCCGAGTTTCGTTTTGTGCGCGAGTATCGGGTGCATGCGTTGTCTATCGTTTCATGCGTTGCGGCATTCCATTTCGTAGCTGAATTTTGCATTCCATTCGCGCCGATTGTCGTCGGTGCAAGATCCAGATGGTGTCTCATGAAATTATTCGGCAACAAGACGCTTCTTCAGAGCGTGTCATTCAGGAGGAATCTTTTTAAGCACTGGAGATGATGCCAAGCGCGGAAAAGGATTCCTGCTGAATGACAACGCTCGGCGAGTGCTTATCACGTTTAAAAAATCTCGGCGGTTTCGCTCAATTCAAAACTTCCACGCCGCCCATGATGGCAAGGCCTTTCACGATC
>CAYNDW010000052.1:0-15993 GCA_964395375.1 uncultured Cytophagia bacterium | reverse complement strand
GATTGCGCTCGAACTGCAAGCTGCGATGCGGCACATCGACGAGGATCCATAAACGATTGCGCTGGCTCGCATCGACCACATTCGCGACTTGCACCCCGAAGCGCACGACACCCATTTGCGGGCCGCGTCCGCCGCGCGAGGGCGCATTCCCGGCGCAACCGAGAAGCAGGAGCAGCAATCCCAGCAGCGTATAAGCTTTAATCTTCATATTAAGCCTTCAGCCTTTATTAACCGATCAATGATCCAAGGTTTGCCCGTGTGCGCGCGGCTTTTTTATCAAACCAAAAACAAACGGCGCAGGCGGGTTGAGATGGTACCGCGACATTCATGTCGCGCGTGCTGATACTTCGCGATATAAATGTCGCGGTACTTTGCATTGCACAATAAGGGTTCAACAAAGCTTTATCAAAAATCCGCGCCGAGCGAAAACAGATAGCGCGGGCTGGAATAACTTTTCATATCCGTTTCCCACGCGGAGTCAATGCGGAGCAAGCCGATCGGACTATAGAACCGAATGCCCCAGCCAATGCTGGCGAGCACGTCGTCAAGCACCGTATCGCCGTTGGCGTTCTTCTTAAACGCGCGAAAGCTTTTGGTGTCGTTCCACGCGCTGCCGAGATCGACGAAAGCGGCGCCGCGCACTTGTTGAAAGAAGAGCGGCAGCGGCGCTTGCAAGACGAGGAACTGAATGAAGGGAAAGCGAATTTCGGCGTTGATTAAACCATAGCGCGTGCCGATTTGCTCGTAATAATTCGTGCCGCGCAAGGGATAAACAAACTCGCTGAAGGTGAGATCGCCGATGTCATCCAAGCTGAGGTTGCGCGAAAATTCCCGATTGATCCAATTGGGAATGCCGCCGAGAATGAAGCTTTGCGGCTGCTTGCCAAAGCTGGCGCCGCCGGCGAGACGAAAAGCCACGTCCCATTCGCGCGAGAGCGATTTGTAGGTGCGCAAATCCAGCGTCGCCGTTCTGAACTCGCGCGGAATGCTGCCGAAGCCGGGGCTGAAGGCGAATTTAATCTCGCTGCGTTTGGCGTCAACCGGGCCGTAATAGCCCCAGCGCGTGTTGTCGCGCACCAATCCCAAGGAGAAGATTGCGGCGGAACTGGTGAAGCTCGGCAGATCATAGGTGAGATTGTCTTGCGTGGTTTTCAAATAGATCGCCGCACCTTCCACACGCGCGAAACGCGAGAGCGGATATTGCACGCCGCTGATGACGTTCAAATAGCGAAAGCGCACAATGCTGTCCGCCAAATCCGACAAAAAGAAATTGACTTGCTGGCCGGCCGCAAGAAAGACGCTCGGGCGCCAGCCTTGAAACGCGTAGCTCAACGAGAAATCGCTGTTCGCGATGGAACGATTGAGATACGCGCCGATGCCGATTTGGTGATTGCCGGTAAGGTCGGAGAGATAAAGCTGTCCCAGGCCTTGCAAGCCAAAGAAGGGATCATAGCCGCTGACCGCGCCGACATAATCCACGCTGAATTTGGGGCGGTAGTTCTTCATTCTGAAACTGCCGTCTTCCGCGAGATTATTTTTCGGAGCCATCATGTCGCGGGCATTCACCATGCCGTTGGTGACAGAGCCGGAAGCGAGGTTCAGCGTGCCGCGCGAGAAGTCACGGTCGAAAATAAAATCGCTATACGGCCGGCCTTCCGCGTCAACTTCGGCCAAGCTTGCCTGCTTGGGCGCGTCAAATTCTCCGGCGGGAAGCAGCTCGTATTCCTTGGCGTCGGTCAGCTCCAGCGTTTTATATTTGCCGATATTCGACAAGGGCGAGCGCCACAAGTAAACGTCATAGCCGCCGCGATAGAACGAAGTAAACGCGAGCCGTTGTCCGCCATCGGAGATAGAGAGTTGCACCGCGCCCATGAGGAGGTTCGTCAGCGGCATTTCTGCGCCGGAAGAGATAACGTGCAGATAGATATTCGAGACGCCGTTCTTTTCGGAAAGAAACAACAGCGTGTCCGGGCTATGATAGAACTCCGGCGTGTTCGCATTGTCGCGCACGTCGGTTAATTGCCGCAAGCTCTTGTCCGCGAGCTGCATCAAAAAGATGCTGGTGTTTTTATAATCCCGCTGCCAAATCGGAGTTTCGACGCGCGTGTCGCTCGCTTGCCGATCGGAAGCGAAAGCCAGCGTCGCGCCGTCGGGCGCCCACGAAGGTTCAAAGTCGGAATAGGCATCGTTGGTCAGTTGCGTTATGTCGCCGCTCTGTACGTCGAGCACGTAGAGATCGGTTTGCGTATTTTTCATCCCGCTGAAAACGATGCTCTTGCCGTCGGGCGACCACGAGGGATTCCAAATGCCTTCGAAGCCGGGGCGATAGGTGCGCACGATTTTGCGGCGCTTCACGTCCACGATATGCACCACGTCTTGCCAGCCGCTTTTGGCCGCGAATACGATGCGATTGTTATCCGGCGCCCAACTGATGCCGGGCCGCAGCCATTTCAATTCTTCCAAGCCGGATTGTTTTTGCCCGCTGACGAGACGGCCGAGGTTGCGGCCATCCACGGCATTCATGAGATAAATATCAAACAAGCCCGAGCGATCGGAAAGATATGCGAGGCGGGAGCCGTCGGGTGAAAGCGCCGGGCTGTTGTTGATGAAATTCGAAGTCTTGCGATGATCGGTGAAGGCCGTGGCAAACGCGGTGGGCGCGTCGCGGCGTTTAATCTCCGGCCAATACCATTGCTTGAGCCAGTCATGCCATTGCTCGGAAATTTTCTCGGTGTTCTCGCCGAGCGCGCGTTGGAAGGTCGCGTTCAAGTTGCGGCTGGAGCGCAGTTCTTGCAGAAACTCCGTCACCTTCGCGCGGCCGTATCGGCGTTCCATCCAATACAACAGATTCTGTCCGCCTTTATACGCGAAGAAGCCATAAAGCTGATCGATGGAAGGGATATAGGTGTTGATCACCGCGTCGCGAATGAAATTGTCGGCGTCCGCGTCCCAATGCATGGATTCATATTCCGCCAAGCCCTCGGTCAACCAACCCGGCGTTTGAAACGTCGTGATGCCGCGCAAAATCGCGCCCGGCCCGGCGCCATAAAAGAATTGCAGCATGAACGCGTGCGTCAATTCATGGTGCAAGACGTGCCGAAACTGTTCGTTTGAGCCTTCATAGGGCACGACGATACGGCTCTTAAAAAACTCCGTGAACCCGCCGACGGATTCTTCTTGAATGTCGGGCGAGACGTTGGTCTCTTCAAAATCATTGTGCGAGTTATAAAGCAGAAACGGAATGCGCGCAATGAGTTCGAATTTAAACGTGCGATTCAACGAGGTCAGCGAAGATT
Source organism: uncultured Cytophagia bacterium (assembly GCA_964395375.1). Lineage (GTDB taxonomy): Bacteria > Zhuqueibacterota > Zhuqueibacteria > Zhuqueibacterales > Zhuqueibacteraceae > JABWAN01. The sequence continues at coordinate 12,697 of CAYNDW010000052.1, read as the reverse complement.
CCGCGACCGCGGCGGTAAAATTGGCCGCGGCTTCTCCGCCTTGATAAAAGTAAATGTCGAAGTGTTGCGTTTGAATATACCGCCATTCCTTGTTTTGGTATTGGACTTTATTCTTGCCGAAGCTTTGCGCCAAAACCAAAGTTGGGAGGAGAAGCGCGGCGATGCTGCATGCGAGCATTTTTCGCATAGAGGGCCTCAGGTGAGGAGGTGAGATGAAATATTGGAGCGCTGGCGTTGTGGATTGTTGGAGTGATGGATTATTGGATTGATTGAGTAGTGGAGTGGTGGTGTCCCAATGCTTCAACACTCCATTACTCCACCAATCCATTACTCCAACCAGCCCAAAATCCATCACTCCACAACTCCAACGCCACAGGTTAGCGTTCGCGCGCTTGCAAGGTCGCGTTTGAAATCGCGATCAAATCCGCGAGCACGCGCGTGGTTTCGTCTAGCTGCGCATCCGGGGCTTTTTCATGCTCCGGGGCCTTTTCGCCTTTCTTCAAAGGCTTGAGTCCGCGCGCGGTGCGCCGTTCGTTATTCTTGGCGAACCGTTCGTCTTCTTGCTTGTCGCGCTCCAGCTTGCGCACGCCTTCCTGCAAGGAGACTTTTTTCCGTTCGGATTCTTGTTTGAGGGCTTGAATGTCTTCGTTTAGATAGCGGAACTCTAAATTCAAGGCGGTACGTTTTTGCGAGCGTTGCGTGAGTTGCGCCAGGTATTTCTTCACCTCGCCCTTGCGGGTAAAACTCGAGGTCTCAATTTGATCCCAGGGCAAGGCATTTTTTTCCGTGCTTTCACCAAACCCGCGGTCCTCAAAAACTGAAGCCAGGTGAATGTCGGGAACCACGCCGCGATATTGCGTCGTACCGCCGTCGATACGATAGAATTTCGCGACCGTGAGTTTCAATTCGCCGAGGCTCGCTTCGGTGTTGCGCATATAACGATCCAACTCGATGAGGTTTTGCACGGTGCCTTTGCCGAACGTGGTGCTGCCTAAAATGACGCCGCGATTATAATCTTGAATGGCCGCCGCGAAAATCTCCGAGGCCGAGGCGCTGCGCCGATCGACCAAAACGCCCAGCGGGCCGTCATATTCCACGGTGCGATCCGGATCGCGCATGACCTTCACCGTGCCGTCACTGTTGCGCACTTGCACCACCGGGCCTTCATCGAAAAACAGACCGGTCAATTCAATGGCTTCTTGCAGCGAGCCGCCGCTATTGCCGCGCAGATCAATCACCACTCCGTCAATCTCCGCGCTTTTCAGTTCGCGCAGTAAACGGCGCACGTCGCGCGTGGTGCTTTTAAAATCCTTTTCGCCGAGTTGTTGCGCGCCCAAATTGGAGTAAAAATACGGAAGCGTGATCACGCCGATGCGATACTTTTGGCCGTCTTGCACCAATTCCAAAGTATCGCTCTTGGCTTCGCTTTCGTGAAGGATGACTTTCTCCCGCACGAGCAGCAACCGTTTGGGCTGCGAACCAATGCCGGCGTTTGCGGGGATGATGTCTAAACGAACTTTGGTGCCCCGCGCTCCACGAATAAGCTGCACCACGTCATCGAGGCGCCAGCCGATCACATCCACCATTTCATTCGCTTCGCCCTGCCCCACGGCGACGATTTTATCGTTCGGCCAAAGTTGCTTGCTAAAATCCGCAGGGCCGCCGGCAATGATGCGCGCCACTTGCGTGTAATCGCCGTCGCTCTCCAATTGCGCGCCGATGCCTTCCAAGGACAGGCTCATGTCGATGCCGAAATTTTGCGAGGCGATGGGCGAAAGATAATTGGAGTGCGGATCATAAACTTCCGCGAACGCATTCAAATAAATCTGCACCACGTCTTCTGCGGTGTTTTGCTTGATGCGTTTGTGATAGTTGGTGTAACGCTTCGTCAACAAGCCGGCAATCTCTTCCGGCGTCTTGCCGGTGAGCTTTAAATTCAGCGCTTCGTTCTTGAGCCGCTTGCGCCAAAAGTCATCCAATTCTTGGGAGGTTTTGGGCCACGGCACATTCTCGCGCTCATATTCAAAAAATTCGTTGGTGGTATACTCAAAGCCTTGCGCGGTCACTTTAGTGACCGTGGCAATGCGCTCGTCAAAACGCTGCAGAAAGGTGTTGTAAATGGCAAACGCCGGCGCCAACTCGCCGTCATTCAGATTGTTGTCGAAATTATAGCGATACTTTTCGAACGCGGCGATATCCGAAGCCAAAAAGACGCTGCGATACGGATCAAGAGAATCGAGATAAAAATTGAACAGGGCGGAGGACAGCGAGTCGTCGATTTCCTTGCGGCCATAATGATAGTGCGAAAACAATCCCGCCACGAGCTTGCTCACCATGGGGTGCTGTTTGTTCGGAACCAGATCGGTTTTGGCGGGAGTGCCGGCCTGTAGCAGCGCTACCCAACACAGCACAAATATTAGAATCGTTCTTCGTCCAAAGTTTCGGGGGAATGTCCTCATTGTCGTCGTTCGCCTCATGTCCGATGTGTGCATAACCGAAAAGTGGTTTAGTGATACTACGTTTTAAGTGCCGCTCGCCCTATCGTGTCGCAGGCGAAGCAAGTGTTGCGCGTTTTACGGCTGCGGCTTGTTCTAATTTCCGCCGCAGCGTTTCTTCTTCCACGCGATATTTGCAGGCCAGTTTGCCTTCCACCCAAACGAGCGGAATGCGCTCGCCAAACTCCTCCATCATCCTGGGATCGTGCGCGATATTGATTTCGCGCAATTCGAACGGCCAGTGTTGTTGCAACGCTTCCAACCGCGCTTTGGCGATTTCGCAGAGGTGACAGCCCGGCTTGCTATAGATTTCAACTACAATGCCCTCGCCAAGTTTCGGGCGCGAAAAGAAATTCGCGAGCCGGCGCAGCATGGTTCAGCTTTTTCTTTGTTTCATGAAGTCTTCGTACTTCATGGTTTTGTAATGCCCGTCGGAGAGAAATTCCAAGATGGGCAGAAATTGATCCGGCGTCAAATAACTCGAGATCGAAGTAATCAGTTCGCCGTTGCTGTCGAAGAAGGCCGTGGTCGGGAGTCCTCGCACGCCCATGCCCGCGGCCAATTGGCGATAGGTCAATTCTTGATTTTTGAAGCGCGTCTTCTCGTGCGATTCGGTGTCAACTTTGGTCATGATGAGTTTGGCTTTGGCGTACTTAATGACTTCGGCATTGCCGTAGGTGTCTTTGTCCATGCGTTTGCACCAGCCGCACCAGTCCGCGTAAAAATCCACGACTACGATTTTGTTCTGCTTCTTCGCAAGTTCGAGCGCTTTGCTAAACTCTTGCCACTCAATAGCAGAAGACTTGTCCTGCTCGCCGGACGTTGCAAAGGAAGTGAAGACGATGGCGCAAACGAAGAGGCCGAGTAATGCAACTCCAACTGCAAAGCGACCGCGCGCTCTTCCGACGAAGGATGAATTTTTCATAGGGTTCTCCACCAGAAAGCTTGCAGCGTGATATGATAAGATGCGGTTAGTTTCTGTTTAAAGATATACTCGTTGGGGGGTGGGTTGTGCGTGTCCCGCTAATTGCTGGGCGCGAGAAAACAATGCCCGCTAAATTATTGCCCCGGTACACTTTCACGCGCAAAGAGTATAGATCGGCTTTTGAAGTCAAACGAATGGCTCTTGCTGAAAAAGGGCTTTACTCGTCTCAAACGCAACGCCGTTATTCCAAAGTTCGTATTCACTTACGAAACAAGGCTTCGTTTCATAATAGTCGAAAGCGTGCAAGAGATAGCAGCATGCTGCAATCATAAAGTTTCATATGACTCCGAGCGCAATCGAGGTTGCACTTTCCCTCCTCACCTGTCATTCAGCAGGAATCCTTTTACTCGCTGGAGATACTGCCGCGTGCTTAAAAAGATTCCTGCGGAATGACAATAATCGAGGCACTTCGGAGCGCTCACCTCTGCACCACCAACTTCCCAATCTCCTCCGCTTGGCTTGCGCCGTTGCCTTCGGAAGATTCCCGGCGCGCGATAAGTTTGTAGAGATAGACGCCATTTGCCAAGCGATCGCCGTCGCCGTCGAGGCCGTCCCATTTCACCATGTTGAAACCGGCAATCGCCTCCACGGCCTCGAGCGTGCGAAGGAGGCGGCCGGAGAGAGTGTATATCTTGATTGCCACGGTTGCGGAAGGCTGATTCACCGCAAACGTGAAAGTCGTTTCATTGCGCAAGGGATTGGGATAGTTCATCACAGCGCTGAGGCGCAAGTCCTCTCCCGTAGCAATCACAAATTCCGCGGAGGCCGTACCGGAGTTGTTGAAATTGTCCCATGCCTTTACTTCCACGATGTGCCGGCCTTCTTCCAACTCTGCAAAAGTATAGAACAATTCGCCGCGGGTATAGCTGCCGGATTTGTAAGCAAAGAATTCCGTGACGTCGATCTTGTTGCCGCTATTGCCATCGAGCGTGAGCGTGATTTTGTGGCCGATCTCCCCTGCGAGATTGATGCCGGAAATGCTGTCGAACATCGTGACGTGCAAAATCGGTTTCGCGCCGACATAACCGCCGGTCACAAAATCTTCCACATGCGCGAAGCCGATGTCGATTTGCGGGCCTTCTTTATCCACAAAGCTCGTGGCCGAGCCGCTAATCGCCACGCGTTCGCGATAGCCGTTGCCGTCGGTGGTATCATTCCAAAAATATGTGGTGAAGCGGCCCTCTTTGCCGCCATAGGTAAGATCTTTGGGCGCGATGAATTGCACTTCGAATTGGCCGTTGACCACGGGCGCTTCGCCGCGAAAGAGCGAGTTGCCGGGCAGGGCATAATCGACGCCGACATTGTTCGCGCGATATTGCACGTCGCGTCGCGTATCGAAAGCTTCGACGCGCACTTTGCCCGTCAAGTTGGGAGCGGGCCGGCCATTCAATGTGATCGTGCCTTTGACTTTGGTAAGCGCCAAGGCTTTGATGGTATCCGAACTGACGATTTGCGCGGAGTAGCGCGGCATGCCGAGCCGCATGCTCGGATCGCCGTAGAGATGAAATTTCTCGTCGTTGACTTGATTGTTCGTGCGCGCGCGCGCGTTGACCATGGCCGTGCCCAAATATTGCGAGCTTTGATCCGACAAAAACACGCTTTGATAATAAGCCTGATTGAGCGCGGCATTGCTGGTGGAAAAAACGTCGCGCACCGTGGCGAGCGCTGCAATCGCGCCGCGTTTGGGAACCATGACGAGCTGCTCGGCGAAGCTCTGCCGGTCGGGGTCGTCGAATTTTCCAAACGTACACGTGGCCGCGATCCACACGGCTTGGCGGTCGCCGTTTTGAATGCGGTCAAAATCTTCGGAAAGCTCGAGCACACGCTCATGCGCCCAGACGGTCGGATTGCCGTGGCCGGTGTAATTGACGATCAAAGAGCCGTTGTTCAAAAGCCGCAGGAGCGCTTCCGTGGCCGTGGGCTTTTTCACGCCGGAAACCGAGGCGCTTTGCACCGCGGCGTATTCCATGAGATAAAGTTTTTTGACATCGAAGTAACGTGGCGTGAAATTCTGCGCGAGCCTCTCTGTGTCGCTCGTGTGAATCGTTTCGCCGTTGGGCACGCCGCCGGTATACAATTCATCATCCGCGACCATGATTACGGTATTGCGCCACGCGCCGAAAGCCGGAGCGGTTTCATATTTGATGAGCTTGTCCACATAGGCCTCGGCGTCGGCCAAGCTGCGCGAAGGAATGCGGCCAATCGCCAGGTCCATTTTGATATCGTTGTCGCCGCCCGCGAGATACGTGAACCAACTGTCGGTCACGCGGCTTTCGTGCGAATCGATCGAGTGCAGATCATCCGTATGAAAACTTGGAATCCAGTTTTTGTCGGTCTTGACGATGATGTTCTTCGGGTCGTAATCGCCGTCGCCGAAGAGCAGAACAAATGAAGGCCGGCGCGCCCAATTTTCATAGGCATATTTTAGAAAATCGCGAATCGCCACCGGATCGTACATGCCGGAAGAGAACTCATCAAACACGTCTTGGATATTGACGACTTCGACTTTCATGGATTGCGCCGAGCCGGCCGGGCGCCAGTTTTCGCGCAGGCTTTTAATGCGCTGCGCTTGGGAAACAAAATCCTCGTGCGTGATAATGACCATGTCGGCTTCATTCGCGCTCGCATGGAGATTCGAAGGCGCATCGAGTTCGATCTTGCTCGCTTCAATATCCGTGAACGCGGCGCTTGTGGCTGCGAGATAACGCTTGGGCACGGTCGGGTGCGTGGCCTCGGCAAAAGTGGTCTGCGCGCCATTGCTTTGCCAATTCTGCGCGGAAAGTTGCGCGACGTTGCTGAAGTCGGAAACATCGAAGAGCCATAGGCCTTGCGCCGCGGCATTGTCGAGCGCATACGCGGCCGGACTTGTTCCTTTCACGCCGTCGAAGAGCAAAATATTGTTGGCGAGTTTGAGATTGCGGTCGTAGCGCAATTCAAGAAAGTCCATGTACAAACTTGCCAACGTGCTTTCGCCTTCATATTCCACCACGATTTTATTGTCGCCGTTTTTCAACGGGCCGGCGAAACTGTCTTCATAGTATTGGGTGTCGTAGTCATTGCCGAAGATCGCGAACTCGCCCTTGGGTTGATCGTTGAACGCAAGGCGGACCCGGTGGGCCGTGCCGAAGAGGCCGCTCACCACAGGGGCGTATACTTGAAATTTGAACGCGGCAATACTCTCGACCACCGGGTCGATCATGGGCACGGTATACGTGCGCTTGTTGCCGCCTTGCGAGTTGGAGAATAAAAAGCCAAACCACGTTTGATCCGATTCCAACCACACGTTGGACTCTTCTTCGACAAAAACTTGTTCGCGAAAAGTCGTGGCCGTGGTCGTCGCATTGGCGACGGGCACAGTCGCGCGCACATTCATGCGCTTGCCGGGCGTAGTTGCGTTCGTGGGATTGACTGCGAGATAATAATAGTTATTGAAGCCGAAGTGATTAATGTAGTGCGAAGAGTTTCCATTCGTCGAATCGTAAACAAAGCCGTCCACGCCGCGGCCATAGAAGAGAATAAAATCATTGCGGTCAAACCTGCCGTCGCCCCCGTCGGCAACATAAATGGCGTTTTCCAAAATTTCCGAGAGGCGAGGCGCGCTTAAACGGCGCGGCAACTCGCGGCCGCCATTGTTATAGAGCTTAATATTCGCGGGATTGATGTTGCTCAACGATATGCCCTTGCCTTCGAGCGTTTGGCCGGTGATGCGAAAGAGACCTTCCTTGGTCACCGGGAATTTATAGAGAGGGCCGTCTGCGAAAGGTGATGAGCTTTTGCTCAGCTTTGCTTCGCGCCGCGCACGCATAGGTTTGGCTGATTCATAATTTAGCAGCAGATCGCGATAAAGGCTTTCTTCCACCGGCGAAGTTTCTAACGAAACCGGAGCGTTCGCAACCGCGCCGGCGTGATTGACGGTAATCTGCATTTCATGAATAATACGCAACACGCGCGTGACCGGATTGTATTGCAGCGGAGCGATTTCAACGCGAACTATGGTTTGATCGCGAAATTGCGAGGGCGATTCGACGACGACTATTTCTTGGGGATAGAAGCGATCTTGCGCGTAAATTTTTTCGTCGCGGGTGTAGTGGAATAAACTGTCTTTATAAGTCGCCACGGGCGCGAGATCGATATCATACAGTTCCTCTACTCGCAGCGGTTGCGCCGTTGCATTCGCGCGCGCTCCTTGCGGAACCCCGAGTATAAAGACGGCACGCGGCAGATGCGGCGCGCCGGCCGCGTCCAGCGCCAAACCGGATTTGAAAACAGGTTGCAAAACCGTTGAACGCGAGGTTCCGGAAGTTTTCAGGGTGTCGAATTTAAAATCGAGCAAAGTAAACTGTGCGAGGGTTTGCTGCGCATGGGCTTGTTTCAAGCGCAACTCGGGCTGCGAAGCAGAGACGGCGGTAACAATGAGAAGCGGCAGAAGGAAAAAGGTGTTTGCGGCGGTGAAAAAATTACAGACTGTCTTCATTTTGCTTCGATCTTTGAACATAGATAGAATAGGTTGTGGCAATTATGATGAAACCATAACCAACGAGCACAGGCCAGCGCAGCGCCTCCGCCCGCAATAATTCGTAGATTATTCCGCCAAGACTAATGAGCAGATAGAATCCTCGGCGAATGAGGTCAGACTTAGTCAAATCGGCCTTTACAAAAGAGATGCCGTTACGCACAGGCAAGGTGTTTACGCCGACTGAGAGTTATTAGATAGGAATAACAAAGCTCAAGCTTCAAATGTTCCGTTTCAAATATATAGAAATTGCTCAAGTCCTCCAAGTAAAAGTTCCAGGCTGATTTTGCGCGCAAGGAGTAGCGCCTCGGCTTTGCGCACAAGTTATCCACATTCGTTTTGGAGATGCTTGCGGGCTTGGGATTACATTCATGAAATGCGGAAATTTTTCTTTGTCAATTTTTATCGAAAAAAACTGCCAATTGTAGGTCAAAATAAAGCAGCCACTACCTGTGGTTGTGACGAAATTTGATTTGGACAAATGCTTGATAAATTAGAATTACGGTGAGAAATTGCTGGATAAAAGCGTGCTTCAATTCGGCGCTGGATTGAGGTCTATTTTTGAACGCACAACATTTGAAGAGATTGTAAAGAGATTTTGCTGATTTAATGCCAAGCAAAGTACGCCGAGTTATCCACATTTTATTCACGCCTGCTGGGGAAAACTTTTAGATTAGGTAAGCACTTATATCCAAAGGCTCTTGCCCAAGTTAATCGCTTGCGTTCGCCCAAAACCTATAGTCCGCATTTATTTTTTCAGCAATGAAAGAGCCTTTTGCCTTCTCATCGCGCTTCATCTAAAGAATTTGATGAAGCATGGCCATATGATCACTGCGAAAGCGCATCCCATAATTCTTACCCCACCTCCTTCGTGCCTTAATAGAAACTCAACGCACGGCCAATAACCCAAAAGAATGAACTGCCAACCAATATGTAATTCACCATCGGTTGGCAGCTTTTGTCTAATTCTACTTTGGCAGATTAAAAACCGTGCCCACGAATGACGCGAAACCCACGAATGCAATGCCTCAGTTACGTGTTGAGTAGCGCAGGCATCCTGCCGGCAGACAAGATGTCTGCGCTACGTTTTCCACCAATAACTGAGGCATTACACACGAATGCTTTTTTCGCTTGATTCGTGCGTTTCGCGGGCAGAAAATGAAATTTGTTGCAGAAGAACTAACGGGCAAAATGATAAGCCACGACCGCACCCAATGCAAAGAACAGCGCATCCTGCAAGCGGTCACGCAACATGAGCAGCATGAGGTCGACGTTTTTATATTGCTCCACCTCCCGAATGCCGCCGAGCAAAAAGCCGCCGAGAGCCGCGGCCCAATAGGAGGGCCACAGCAGCAGCGGCAAAAAAATCAGCGCGGCGTAGCCGGCATGCAACAATTGATCGAGCACATTCTGCAAACCGACATGCGGCGGCCGATAGCGTCGCCGCAAAGCCGCGAGATGCAGCACCTCTTGATAGACCGCCGGTGTGGTTTCATTCAGCACTTCGCTCACGCGATCGACGAGTTGATCTTTCACGACGGGATTCATCGTCTTTCCTCAATTATAAAAATTAGAAAATGGCGTCGCAATCCTGTCGGGGAACTCTTTCCTGGCAAAATTTAGAACAGCACGAGCTTGCGCGTCTGCACTAAATTGCCGGCGCGCAGACGATAGAAATAAACGCCGCTATTAACTGCTCTTCCCGCATCGTCACGGCCATCCCAGAGGGCGGAATAAATTCCGGCCGGGCGGCGCGCCGCGAGCACTGTGCGCAGCTTGCGGCCGAGCGCGTCAAACACTTCCAATTGCACAAACTCCGTCTGCGGCAACTGAAAATTGAGACGCGTGCTCAAGTTGGTTGCGCGCGCGAACGGATTCGGATAATTTTGCGCCAACGCGAAAGCGCGCGGCAAACCCACGGACGGCGGTTCGGCAACCGCGGTCCCGAATAAATCATTCCACAGCTTCTTTGCGTTGTCGGCGTTAAGCTGCAAATCTTGCAAATTATCTCCGGCGAGCAGCGCGAACACCAACTCGAGCTTGCCTTTGGCCGCGATGGTGTGCGGCCCGGAAGCGAGCGTAAACGACACATCGCCCGCGCCGGCTTTTGTGATCGTCACGCCGCCGCTCAACGACTCCCACTTCTCCGCGTCCGTATAGCCGTCGTAAATTCCCCACGGCGGACTGCTGGGATGATTTTGATCGTTGAAAATAGCGCGATAGTGCGCGCTTGCGCCGCTGATGAGCGACATGCCGGCATAAGTTTTTACGCTATTCGCGCCGCTATCGTAAGCATAGCCGAGCGCGCGCGCGGCGTCATATTCGGTGAAGTTCGCGGTGGCCGAGCCGAGATCCCAATCAAACAAAAAACCGAAGTGAAAATTACTAAGCGCGGTGTTGGCTTGGTTCTCAATCGTGTAGCGCATAAGAATGAAATCGTCGTTGGGCGCGGCCGTCTTGGCGAACGTTTCCTGCGATACGCGCAGATTCATCGGCGTGGTCGAAGCTTTGTCTTCAAAACCGCCCACGCTTTCTTGTTCCGTTAACGCGCCCGGCGTGAGCACGCGCAAATCGCCGCCCGTCGCAATCGTGAAATCTTGATCATAACGCAAAGTGCCGCCGGTCACCACGCCGCGCGCGGCATTCGAAATTTGTCCCGCGCTCGTGCCCGCCATGATTGCGCCTTCGAACAGCAAGCTCGTGCCGTTCTTATAACGAAAACCAATCCCGTCGGTGGAGTTGTCGGGATTCGCATAGCCGAGGCGCCCCACATTCGTCACTGTCGTTTGCACGTTGTTCACATTCACCGTGCCGAACGTGGGCAAGATCGTCAGGGTAAATCGATCCACGTCCGTATATCCCGGCGCGGTAATTTGCAGCGCAAACTCCACCGGGTGGCCGCTCGGCGCATTCGCGGCAATGGTGCAACGCAACGCGCTCGGCGCAACCTCTTGCAGCGTTGCGATATTCGCAATCGTCGCATTCGCGCTGGTCACCGTAACAAAGTTATTCGTTTCGCTCAAGGTCAAGCTCACGTTCGAAGCCGGCGCGAGATAGTTAATCATCTTCACGGAAATATTCACGGTCTCGCCCGGCTCGATCACGCCGTCGCCGTCGGTCTCGGTAAAAGTAAAACTCGACAAACGAATCGCGGGCACGGATTCCGTCACCGCGCGCAACGCGTTGATGCGGCCTTTGCCCAAGCGGCCGGCAAACGACGGATTCATGCCGTCGATATTATCCGCGGTGAGCCGCACTTGCTCGCCCGCTTGAATGCCGCTCAACGCCGGATTCTTCGTGCGCACCAACGCCGCCAATCCCGCAACCAACGGGCACGACATCGAAGTGCCGCTGATGGAACCATAGCCGCCGCCATTCACCGTGCTCAAAATGCTCGTGCCCGGCGCGGACACATCGACCCACGTGCCGTAATTTGAACTGCTGTTTCTGACATCCGAGTTGGTGGTATTCGCCACCGCCAAAACATTGCGATACGCCGAAGGGAAATGCAACGCCGAAGTGTTGTTGTTGCCCGCCGCGGCGACAATGAGACTGCCCAGGTCCGTCGCGAAATTAATCACGTCCTGCTCGAACGCCGAGCTGCCGCCCAATCGGCCCCAACTCAAACTAATCACCTTTGCGCCGTTATTCGCCGCGTATAAAATGCCGTCAAGGCCGAATTCCAAATTATTATCCGTTGTGCGGCTGCTGATGCAAATGCCCATGAGCCTCGCGTTCCAGCTCATGCCCGCAACGCCGGTGTTGTTGTTCGTCACCGCGCATGCAATGCCCGCCGTGTGCGTGCCGTGGCTCGCATTGCTCGGCGTATTGGAAAGGCCCGTGGGATCATTGCTGTTATTCGAAAAATTCCACCCGTTGACGTCATCAATAAAACCGTTATTATCGTCATCAACTCCGTTGTTCGGCGTTTCGTCGGCATTCACCCAAAAGTTCGCCGCAAGATCGGGATGATCGCGATCCGTGCCGCCGTCGACAATCGCCACGACGACGTTGCCTTGCTCGCCTTTCACCAGATCCCAAGCTGGCGTGGCCTGCACGGTGTTGAAAAAAGCTTGTTGGCCGAATTGCGGATCGTTCGGCGTCGCATCGATATAATGCACGTACTTCGGCTCGGCGTATTCGAGTTGCGGGTTTTGCTGCAAAGCCGCGGCAACGGTTGCGGGCGCTTCCTCGCCGCTGAAATAGGCGTAATAAATGTCTTGCATCCGCACCGCGGAGCTCGTGGGCATGCGCAAGCTGCGTTGCGGCAGCACTTGTTTGAGTTGATAGATCTGGTGCCGCTGCAAAAGCGCATTGAACGCAGCATTCGAAGTGCGCGCGGCTTGCTCGCCCACATTCATGCCCGCTTTGAATTTCAGCACCACGACATTGGGCACCTGTTGCTCTTGCACCGTGCCTGTCGGCGGTAAAGATTTTTTTCCGTGATCAAAGCCTAACGCAGCGGGTGCGAACGCCGCGGTCAACAGCAAAATCAAGCTCCGCCGAAAGAAAAAAGAGTTCATGCGCGATCTCCTTGCATGGTGATGAAGCATTAAACCGCAAGCCGTTTTTCAAAAAAGATGGAGCGAAGGATAAACGTTCGCTCGCGGAAATGCAAGGATTTTTCCGGCCACAACCTGAACGCGAACGAGTCGGAACCAAACCGGAAGGTTCATCCTCCGAACCGCGCCGAAGCCACCTTTA
>CAYNDW010000051.1:0-15998 GCA_964395375.1 uncultured Cytophagia bacterium | reverse complement strand
ATTTGGTCGCGCGATGAAAAAGCCGCGCTCGAGCTTGCGCCGCACATTGAAGCCTGAACGGTTTATCTCAATCTCTGCGACTATCTCGACCCGGCCTTGCCGTGGATCGGTTATAAAGAAAGCGGCTTGGGCTGCTCGCTTTCGCAGCACGGCTTCATGGAAGTGACCAAGCTGAAGAGTTATCATTTTAAACTTGGCGCATGACGCGCATTCGCATTTCTCGCAGCGGCGTCAGACTTCGGCAATCGTCACAACAAATGAGTTCATGGAGAAAAAATGCCCGCCCCTCCCTTCTCACATTTGCGTTGCGTGATTTGCGAACGCCATTTTCCCGCCGAGGCAGTTTACACCTGCACCGACTGCGGCGCGCAAGGCATTCTTGACGTGGTTTATGATTATGAAGCCGTGAAGCCGCAGCTCTCCCGCGAGACGTTGCGCGCACGCGCGTTCGATCTCTGGCGTTATCGCGAGTTGTTGCCGATTCACGCGAACGCGCCGCGACCGCATATACAAACGGGCTGGACGCCGATCTATCCCACGCCGCGCCTCGCTCGCGCGCTCGGACTGCGCGAGTTATTTGTGAAAGACGATGGCCGCAACCCGACCGGCTCGTTCAAAGATCGCGCGAGCGCGATTGGCGTGATGAAAGCGCGCGAGTTTGGTTTTGCAACCATCGCCTGCGCCTCCACGGGCAATGCCGCCTCTTCGCTTGCGGGCATGGCAGCGGCTATGGGATTGCAAAGTTATATCTTCGTGCCCGAGCGCGCGCCCGAAGCGAAAGTGGCGCAACTGCTCATCTTCGGCGCGACCGTGCTGCAAGTGCGCGGCAGCTACGATGAAGCTTATGAGTTGTGCAACGCAGCGTGCGAAAAGTACGGATGGTATAATCGCAACTGCGCGATCAACGCGTATTTGATTGAAGGCAAGAAAACCGCGGGACTTGAAATCGCGGAGCAGATGGCGGCGCGCATGCCCGATTGGGTCGTGTTCGCCGTGGGCGATGGCTGCACGATTGCCGGTGTGTGGAAAGGTTTGTGCGAAATGCGGCAGCTTGGTTTTATCGACCGCCTGCCGCGTTTGCTTGGCGTGCAAGCCGAAGGCGCCGCGGCGATGGTGCAGGCTTATCATGATGGCGGCGCACCGATTCCCATTCGCGCGGAAACTTGCGCGGATAGCATTTGCGTGGGCCGGCCGCGCAATTGGCGCAAGGCCACGAAGGCCATTCGTGATTCGCACGGCGCAATGCTCGCGGTGAGCGATGATGAAATCTTAGAAGCCATGCGCTTGCTCGCGCGCGAAGCCGCGGTGTTTGGCGAGCCTGCGGGTGCGACCGCGCTTGCCGGTTTGAAGAAAGCCGTGCAACTTGGAATTGTAGAATCGCACGCGAGCGCGCTTGTTGCCAACACCGGCAACGGTTTGAAAGACGTGCCCTCGGCATTGCGCGCCACGGGAAAACCCAATCTGATCGAGGCGAATTTGCAAAGCGTCGCCGCGGTGGTTGAGCAGGGATCGCATGAAAAATGAGTTTTGGGCTTTCGAGTTTGGTAATCGCCTCCATGTGAAATGTCATTCAGAAGGAATCCTTTTACGTCCTGGAGTTGATGCCCGGTGTCGAAAAGGATTCCTGCTGTGACAACAAGAGGGCTCGTTGCCGTTTTTGAAGTTTCATTTTAAGATTCTCATTCACGCGAGGAGTGTTTGTGTTTTTTCCAAAAAGAAAGCTGTTGTTCGCCGCCACCTGTCTTCTGTCTCTCTCTGCGCACGCGAGCAGCGCGCCCAAAGTGCTAAGCATTCAACCCGGCGCGCAAACCTTCTCCGCCACGACGCAGCCCGAAATTCTCGTGCGCTTCGAGGCGCCGGTTGATCCCGCGAGCCTCACGCCGAAATCCTTCTCCGTGTTCGGGCGTTGGTCGGGCGTGTGTCCCGGGCAATTTGTTTTGGAAGAAGGTAATCAACTCGTACGCTTCGTGCCGGCAAAATCTTTTTCCGCGGGCGAGATGATAACTGTGTCATTGTCAAAGAGCATTAAAAGTGCGACGGGCGAAAGTATGATCAAAGGTTATGCGTGGCAATTCTGGACGCCGGCGCAACCCGCGGTGTTGGACCTGAAAGAGGTGCGGCGCATCAACGTGCGCGCGCCGGGCGAGGGCCTCATTCGCACGTATGGCGCATATGCCGGCGATCTCGACGGCGACGGCTTTCACGATTTCACCGTGCCGAATGAAGACGCGCATGACGTGCGGGTGTTTATGAACAACCGCGCGGGCGATTACACCGCGCCGTTTAAAACTTATAAACTGCCCGTGCCTTCGAAGCCGAGCACGAACGAAGGCGCGGATTTCAACGGCGATGGTTTGCTCGATTTCGCGTGCGGCAATATTGCGGGCGGCAGCGCCGCGGTGTTTTTCGGTAACGGCGACGGCACATTGCAGCCGCCGAAAATTTATCCGACTGCGGCCGACACGCGGGGCTTGGCCGTGGCAGATTTGAACGGCGACGGCGCGCCCGATATTGTGACCGCGAATCGCAACGGCAACAAAGTCGCGGTGCTCATGAATAACGGCGACGGCACGTTTGCGAGCGCGAACATTTTAGAAACCGGCATGAACGGCGAAACCTCTTGCGCCGCGGCAGACGCAAATGGCGATGGCTTGCTCGATATTATCGTGGGAAGTTATACCAGTCAGCAAATGGTTGTGCTGCTGAGCGATGGCAACGGCGGCTTGAGCGTTTCGACGCGCGTGAATTGCCGCGGCAATGCGTGGATGATTGCGATCGGCGATATTGACGGCGATAAAGATGTGGACGTGGTTTCGGCGAGCGCGGGCGTGCCGCAATTTGCCGTGCTACGCGGCGACGGCGCAGGACAATTGAGCGCCGCGGAAGTTTACAGCAACGGCAATTTTTCGCTCGCGATAGACTTGGGAGATATTGACGGCGACGGCGATTTGGATTTGGTGACGAGCAACTATGGCTCGCGCGATTTTCGCGTGTTTGAAAACGACGGCACGGGCAGGTTCATCAATCCGCGCTTCTTGCAAGCCAGCGCGGCCGGCTCGTGCGTGGTGATTCATGATCGCGACCGCGACGGTGATTTGGATATTACGGGCATTGATGAAGAGGACGATCTGCTTTTTTTGTTTGATAACCCCGGGCGCGGCAATGCTGTAAATGAATCACCCTCGTCGCAGATCGCGCCGGCAGATTTCGATTTATTGCAAAGTTATCCCAATCCGTTTACGGCTCGTGCGCCGAGCCTTTTCATTCCCTTTGTTTTGCAGCGCGCCGCGCACGTGCGTTTGGAAATTCTCAATCTTAAAGGCGAGCGTGTTCGGCTTGTGCTAAATGAGAGTCGAGCCGCGGGCAGGCATGAGGTTGCGCTTGCGCAAAATAATTTGCCGGCGGGCGTGTACTTTTATCGGTTGCTGAAAGACGAAAAGCAAACGCTCGTGCGTAAAATGGTGTGGTTGAAGACTGCTGAATTTTAATATGGGTGCGTTGCTGTGTTTGGCAATGTGTTTTCGGCAATTCGTGTGATCTGCCACGGCTGCTCCGTGGCATGCGTGTTAATAAAAAAGCCACGGCCAAGCCGTGGCTGAACAAATTTATGAAGCGGCGTCCTCAAAATAATTCGCCCTGCTTGGCGCCTTCCAACGGCTGTGCGTTATAACCGAGGCCGCGTAAGTATACGGCAAATTCTTGCGGCCCATGCGTGGTGAAAATCTTTTTGGGATTCACCCGCCGCACAAATTCTAACAGCGCTGGAAAGTCGGCGTGATCGGAAAATGGCAAAGCGTCATCCACGCGGTTGCGATATTTGAAGCCCGTATCCACGGCCCAGCCGGAGAGCAGCATGGTCTTGCGATTGATGATGCGTTTGAGCATACGCTCTTCCCGCGCATTGTGCGGCGCAATCAAGACCTTGCCCGCCACCTCGGAATCGCTTCGCAATAACTCCGCCTCGCCTAAGTGCTGCCCGAATTTTTCATAGAGCCGAACATACGGCATAATCGTGCGATGCACGAGCGGCGCGAATCCGTTGTCCGTAAGAACTTTGATTGCCTCTTGCGCCTTGCCCAGGGCATAGGCATGAATGATGGGAACTCTTCCCTCGCGCAAGGCGCACGCGACCCATTCGCACAACCGCTCCACCAACTCCGCGCGCGGCGGAAATTTGAAGTGCGGGCGACCGAACGTGCATTCCATAATCAAAAGATCACAAGGCTGCACTTGTAATGGCTCCGCGGTCGCGCTCGTTTCCAATTTAAAATCGCCGGTATAAAGCAACCGCTGTCCTTCCCGCTCCGCCAGAATTTGCGCCGAGCCGAGAATGTGTCCGGCGGGATGGAATGAAATGCGATAGCCCTCAACTTCGAAGGCCTGACCGAATGTCGCGGTTTGCGCGCGAAATTTTTTGCCGAGTCGCGCTTGCATGAAAGCCACGGTGGGCGCCGTGGCATAAACGAAATCATGCAAGCGAATATGATCCGTATGCGCATGCGAGATGCAGCAGATTTCGCTGCGCCGGCGCGCATCAAAAGTGAGGCGGGAATTGCGGAGTTGTATGGCTTTGTCGTAGATAAACATGTCAAATCAATGCTTGCATTTGTAAAAATTTCGCCCTATGTTGCGTCACGTTCTTGTACACCGTTTTTGCGTTTCGTTTATTGCCTTCTCCTTCTGGGGAAGGGTCGAATCTGGATTGTGCTGCGTCGTGGTCTTCTGCTTGTCATCTTTGTCGAGAGGATCAGGCTGCGAAGTTGTTGTGCTCAACCAGCGTTCCCCGTGCATGTTTACAAGGGCGTTCGCGCTCTTGATCTGTGTGAGAGCAATAGTTGCAAAAGCTGGTTGTACCTCCAACTTCCACCCGTGCGAGCTTCGGCTCCGCGGCCTGTTCAACTTTACAAAATGAAAGGCGGTCCAGAACATGGAAACCGGCACAGTCAAATGGTTCAATGAAGCTAAGGGTTACGGCTTCATCAAGCGTGAAACGGGCGATGACGTGTTTGTACACTTCAAAGCCATTCAAGGCGAAGGCTTTCGCACTCTTAACGAAGGCGAGCGCGTGCAGTTCGAAGTCGAGCGCGGCCCCAAGGGATTGCAAGCCTCCAAAGTCACCAAAGCTTGAAATCACTTTGACACATTTTAACCCCGTCTCTATGGCGGGGTTTTTTATTTCTGGATCGAGCATCGAGTCTCACCCCACCTGCTGGCTCGGGCGCAAGAGAATTTGATTGATGTCAACATGCGCCGGCTGTTGCAAAGCATAGAGTACGGCGGCAGCGATGTCCTCCGCTTTCATGAACTCGATGGGTGGATGCGATCTAAAATAAGCGAAGATGTCCTGATCCGTAATGTGTGAAGCCAGCTCGGTGGCAACCGCGCCGGGCATAATACTCGTCACGCGAATCGGCATCTGCTCGCGCGCAAGCTCGGCGCGCAAACCCTCTGAGATCCAATTCACTGCGGCCTTCGTGCCGCTATAAATCGCGGAGCCGGGAAAAACTTTGATCGCCGCATCCGAAGAGATATTGATAATGTCGCCGCATTTTTGTTCGCGCATGTGCGGCAAGACCGTTGCGAGGCCCAGCAACACCCCTTTCACATTAACGTCGAGCATGCGCAGCCATTCTTCCACTTTAAGCTTGTCGATATAAGAGAGCAGCATTACGCCCGCATTGTTCACGAGAATATCCAACCGTCCCCATTTTTTTAAAACTTGTTTCAACGTCGTTTGCCATTCTTCCGGTTGGGTCACGTCCATTTGCGCGATGAACGCTTTCCCATTATGCTCCGCAATTTTCTTATTGAGATTCCCCAAGCGATCTTTGCGGCGCGCGGCCAGCACGACTTTCACGCCGGCTTGCGCGAGCGCCCACGCCGTGGCCTCGCCGATGCCGCTGCTTGCTCCGGTGACGATAGCTACTTTGTCTTGCAACGAGGTCATTGGGTTTTCCTTCTAACTTTGTGGATGAGCAATCAAGGCTTGCCTCGAGTTCAATTAAAATCTAACCCTCAAGAAAGTGCTCGCTATGTCTTTCGTGACCGGCAAATTATCCATGGCGCACTCGGTGTATTATGCCGTGGCGGCGCCGGAAACCGAAGCGCCCGCGCCGCTGCTGCTTGTTCTGCACGGCTTCGGCCAAGTCGCCGCGGAGTTTATAAAAATTTTTGAGCCGTTGGTGCAGCGCGGCATTCTCGTCGCCGCGCCGCAAGCGCCGCATCAATTTTACCGCAGCCTTGCCGATCGCACCGTGGGTTTTTCCTGGCTCACGCGCTATGAACGCGATCAATCCATTCAAGACTTCGCCGGCTACATGGAAAAGTTTTATGACCTGGTGCGGCGCGAGCGTCGCGTAGATACGCAGCGCGTATTCGTGTTGGGATTTTCGCAGGGCGTGTCCATGGCCTATCGCATGTGGGCGCATAGCCGCGTGCCGCTTGCCGGCGGAATCGCGTGCGGCGGCGATTTGCCGCCGGATATTGGCGAGCGATTAAGCGCTCTCTCTCCGTTGCGCGTGTTGCTCGTGCATGGCCGCCACGATCAAATCGTGCCGCTGCGCAAAGCGCACGAGGCGCAAACACAGTTGGAAAACGCCGGTATGCCGGTCGAGCTTTTTGAATTTGAGGGGCAACATCTCATTCCGCCGGAAGCCATGCCGCGTTTCGCCAAACTCATCGGGGCCTGAGGCGTTGGAGTATTGGATTGAGGGCGCGTTGGTTTCCAACAATCCATTAATCCAACACTCCATCACTCCAATTCTCCATCAACGTACTTTCGCGGCAAGCGCATGCTCAACTTCGTCATCACATCATATGAAACCGTGCCGCTTAACTTGGCGAGATCGTGAATTGAAATCGTCTCTTCTTTTTGCTCCCCCAAAACTAAGACTTCCTCCCACTGCTGCACGCCTGGAATCTCTGTGACATCGACCATCATCGCGTCCATGGCATTGCCGCCGACAATCGGCGCGCGCCGGCCGCGAATGAGCACGTGCCCGGCATTGCGCACGCGCGGATAGCCGTCGCCATAGCCCAAGGGGAGCACCGCGATTGTGCGCGAGCTTTCCGCCGTATAGCGCATGCCATAGCCCACGTGATCGCCCGCTGCAATGTGCTGCAACGCCGCAATGCGCGCTTTCACCCGCATGATCGGCGCAAGCCCGGCAATGCGACGACACACCTGCGAAGGATAAACGCCGAGCGGTAAAATACCCATGCGCACCATTTCAAAATGCGCGCGCGGCAAATCAAGATAGCCGCCGCTGTTGCACGTGTGGCGTAGAGGAACCTGAATGCCGCGTGCTTGCAACGCGTGCAATACTTCTTGAAAACGGCGAAGCTGTTCATGCGCAAATGTTTTATCCAACTCATCCGACATGGCGAAGTGCGTCATGAGGCCGGCGATCCTCAAGTTGGAATAATCAACAAGAGCGCTCACGTGCGCCGCGGCCTTGCTCCAGCGCACGCCGTGACGGCTGAGGCCCGTGTCAATTTCGACGTGCACGGAAATTTTTTGCGCATGCTTTTGCGCGAGGCGATTTAATCTTTGCGCCTGGGCCTCGTCATTGACAAAACAAGTAAGTTGATGCGCGAGGCAATACTCCAACTCTTCCTGGGTTCTTTCGCCAAACACGAGAATGGGAGCTTGGATATTCGCGCGACGCAGCGCCAACGCCTCTTCCATGGTTGCAACGGCCAAGCATGAAGCGCCCGCCGGCAAAGCCTCGCGCGCGATTGCAATTGCGCCGTGGCCATAAGCATCATCTTTCACCACCGCGCACCAGCGCAAAGCCGGCGGCATATCGCTGCGAATGATTTCCAAATTGCGGCGCAGTTGTGCGAGGTCAATCTCGATCCACGCCGGACGCAAAGGCGCGGAGGCGAACGCGTTGTCGACCACAACAAACTCCTTAAAGCGGAAAAGCGGACGAGCCGCAACTCAAAAGCTTGTAGGAAGCGGATTTTTAGACACGCTGAAAACCAAAGCCCATTGGCAGCACACGGATCAAAAACGCACACGGAAAAATATTTATCGACGCGGTATGCAACAAGAGCAGGCTACACCCGGATCGAAAACACACTGAAAAGCTTTTTCTGCGTGAGCTTTTGATCCGTGTGTGCCCTCAAAGATTTTCAGAATTTTATTCTGCGTTTGACTCTCTCATTCGAATACGACAAGACCTGTCGAGTCGATGAGACATTTCACTGATCGCGCAACAGGCCAAGAAAGAGATTTCCTCCTCCAATTGCAAGCGCGCCGTGCCTCGGCTACAAAGATAAATTTCGGCGGGTAACTTGACATCGGCGCGGTTTCTGGGTATCTTTTTCGAAACTGCGAAGAAAGGAAAGGGCATGCGCGCTAAGTTAGCGGCATATTGGTACGGCAAAACCGTTTTGATCACCGGCGCCTCTTCCGGCTTGGGCGCGGCAATCACCGAAGCGCTCGCGCCTTATGGCGTGCATTTCGGGTTGTTGAGCCGCCGCGTGGAAGAGATGCAAACGCTTGCCGGCAAACATAAAAATTCCGGCAGCACGTTTTGGATCAATGCCTGCGACGTCCGGAATCGGGAAGAAGTGCTGGCTGCGGTGCGCGCGTTTCATCAACATGCCGGCCGGCTCGACGCCGTGTGGGTCAACAGCGGCGTCGGCGGCGACACTTCTTTTCGAAGATGGAATTACGAGAAGATGGAAAACATGATCGACACCAATCTCAAAGGCGCGATCTATACGATCATGGCGAGCTTGGAAATCATGGTGCCGCAAAACTCCGGCGCGATCATCGGCATCTGTTCCGCGGCTTCGATGCGCGGCATCGGCGCGCGCGGGGTGTATAGCTTGACGAAGATCGGCCTGACTTATTTTATGGAAAGCATGGCCGTGGAACTGCCGCAGATTCAATTCACCACGATTCATCCCGGCTTTGTGGATACGCCGCTCAATCGCGGCAATCCGAATCGCATGTGGCTGATGATGCCGGAGCCGGCCGCGCAGCTCATGATCAAAGCCGTGGCCCGGCGCAAACGCGTTTTTCTTTATCCCGGGCAAATGAAAATTTTCTATCGCCTCGTGCGACTGTTGCCTACGAGGCTCTATCGTTGGCTCGGACACAAAGCGCTGGACTTGGGCCGGCCCAAAGGGTGAGCGAGAGAGGTTTGCCGCCGATACTTATTACTTCAAGTGAAATTTAGGTTACACTTTTCCTCCTAACCCTGTCATTCAGTAGGAATCTTTTTGCGCGCTTGAGATACAGCCGAGTGCTTAAAAAGATTCCTTCTGAATGACAACACTGGGAATTCGAATTAAAATTTGTCGCGTTGCTTGCGACAATCACCGCGCTACGCGAGAACTCATGTGCAACAAGCTTTAGCGACAATCTTAGTGGTAATGGCGGGAAGCTTTCTACTTTATGCGCTGCGACTCATTTGGGTGCGTCGAGGTGAAGCCTCCTCGGCAGTAATCGTCGAGGCGAGTGGGAAAACCATGAAAGCCCGCAGCCTCGCACCGGCCGCGCCGCGCATTCAGTTGGAAGATTATGAAACCGTGCCTCCGGTTTTCGCCGGCGCGTTTCTCGGCCCGCTCGCAAAACTGCGCAGCGACGTGTGGTGGGCGGTGTGGTATGTGCTCGCCTCGTTGGCTGTCGTTACTTTGTTGCTTCATTTCGTCAACGCCGTGGTCTTGTTCGTCGTTTTGCAAATTCCGCTGGTGATTTTGTGTAGCTATGTGGTTTCGCCGGACCCCAATGTTGCGCGGCGTTTGCCGCTCCTTTGGAGCATTACGGCCGTGCTCGCGCTATTCGTTTATCTCTTGCCGCGCGCGGAGATGAGCAGCACACGTGAGGTGATCAACAACGCCGCGGGCTTGACGACGTGGTTGTTGACGGTTTATTGGCTCGCGAACGGCGTGAAATGGAGCGCCGGCCTCATGCATCAGCAAAAGGGCAAAATTGATCGACTGCAATCGCTTGAGCTGGTGGCGCTGTTGTGTGCTACCTGGGGCGCGGTGTTTGAGATCGCCTCGTTGCTGGTGTGGATCGTGCTCGGCTCGTGGCAGGACTTGGCGCAGCGCGCGCCCGGAGTGCATGCGCTCTTCTCTGCGGTGTCGCTAATGAAAACCTCGCCGGCGCTGCGATTCCTGCCCTTGGAAATCGTGTTCGTGAGCTTGCTGGTGCTCACCGCGCTGCGCATGCGCGACGAGCATTATGTGCCGCGCTCGCTCGATGAATTTTTACCCATTCGCGAGGACTCTTTTTTTGCGCCCTTTGTCATGACCGTGCGCATTCCTGTGTGGATCGTGGTGATCCTCATCGAATTTTCCGTGCACTTTGCGCGGTTGGCGCGCGAGGCGACGGTGGATTTTGCGCAAAAGTTCGTCGCGCGCCTCGGGTTTATTCTGCTCGGCTTTGCGCTCGCGCCGCTGCTGTTTTATCTTGGGCACGTGTTTATGCTCGCCGCTTTGGATTCGGCGAGCCTCTATTTTGCAAGTTTCGTGGAAGAAAAAATTCCCGACCCCACTTTTTGGCAAGGACTGGGGCGATTTTTCTTGGTCAATGTGCTGATGCTCGTCGCGCTCTGCTGTTATGCCCTCGCGGTCCCGTTCTTGGCCGCGCGCTATCGGCGCGTGCTCGGAATGAATTTTTCCGCGGCGTTGCGGCAAGAATTGCTGGCGCAAGGCAAGGCCTACGTGTTGGCGCTGGGGCAAACGTTTTCCTTGCTCGGCGTTTTGCCTTTCGTGCTTCCGGTGGCGGCATTTCTGCCCGATGGCATCAGCCCGGGCGTTTTTTCTTTTCTCTACGCCGTGATTGTGCTCGCCGCTTTTGCTTGGCATGTCGGATCGCGAGAAGACGAAGAGGAATACGAGGAATACGAGGAAGAAGACGTCGATCCGGAGGAGCAAAGCGAACCCGGCCTTGCGGAAGATTCTGCTGAAAGCGAAACGCGCGCAGCGCCGCCAGTTGTTGAATCGTGATTGCGCCAGCCGGACTAGCCGAAGCCAAACCAAAAAGTCATCGAGGCAAAGCGGCCAACGGATTTGTGGCCGCCTCCTCCGCCCGCCGCTCTCATACGTTTCCAAATCGTCCTGCCGCTAAGTCATTCCGCCGCGATTTCGCTCCGAAAAATAATCGCGGGCGAGCACAAAAAAGCCTAATTCCCGCTTGCTTTTTCAGCAAAATCCTTCTAAAGTTCCCAGATCACTATTTCCCTC
Source organism: uncultured Cytophagia bacterium (assembly GCA_964395375.1). Classification (GTDB taxonomy): domain Bacteria; phylum Zhuqueibacterota; class Zhuqueibacteria; order Zhuqueibacterales; family Zhuqueibacteraceae; genus JABWAN01. The sequence continues at coordinate 4,793 of CAYNDW010000051.1, read as the reverse complement.
GCGACGACATTTTTTATTTAGGAACTCCGTGCGAATAACGAAAACCGAACTGCGCTTGGCCACGGCCCACGGCAACGAGTTTATGCAGGGCCAAAAACTATTGCAAGAAGGCGCGGTCAAAATTTTTCAGCAAAACGAAGCGCTCGTGCGCGGCGCCGTGCGCGATTATACCGAATACAAAGTCTCAGTGCAGCAAACCTATAGCGGCCAGTTGAGCGCCAATTGCTCCTGCTATTCCTACCGCATGCCCTGTGCACACATCGTCGCATTATTGTTGGCGGTGGTTGAAGAAGAGGAGAAGAAGACTCCACTCGGGGCCGTGAATCCCTCGTGGGAAAATTATCTCAAAGAATTGCCCGCGCCCAGCCGGGAAACCGTGATGGTGCAGGCGCAATCGTATCATCTCATTTTTGTGCTGCAAGTTCTTGCCGAAACGTGGACGCTGCGGCCGATGCGCGTGTATATTAAAAAGAGCGGAGAGTTTGGGCAGCGCACCAAGCTGCGCATGAGTTACTCAACGCCGTTTGCAGCGCCGGAAGCCACGCCCGCGGAAACCAAAGCGTTGAATCATCTGTTGCAGCGCAACAAAGTGGAAGAACGCCGCGCTTTTTATTCCTACTACGCCTATGATTCCCTCGAACAGTTTGATTTTAGATTTGGCGATGAGATCGGCTACATGCTCGATTTGCTCGTCGACAGCAAACTTTATCTTGAAACGGGAGAGGCGTTGACGCGGGTACGCGTGGCTGCCGGCATGGGCAAACTCAAGTTTCACCTCGACGGCCCATTTGCCGAAGGCGAGCCGCCGCGCGAGCATTTTCGTTTTTATCCGGAAATCCAAATGCACGATACGGCCACGCCCTTGCGTGAAGGCTTCACGCTTTTGGCGGCACGGCCGTTTTGGTTTTTGCAGGAAAACAAAATTGTGCGCGTGGAAAGCTCTTTGCCCGCGGCTTATGTGCTCCCCTTCACGCGCCCCGGCTATCAATTGCGTGTTCCGAACGAGCATGTCGGCGCGTTTCTTAACGGACTCGGCGAGCACTTTAAGCACGACTTTGCGCTCACTTTGCCGCCGTCGTTTAATTTCCAGGTTGCCCGGGTGCTCACGGGCCGGCGGCTTTATCTGCAAGAACAAGACGGGGCATTACGCGTCGAACTGAAATTCGTTTATGACACCGCGCTCGAAGTCAGCGGCATGGGCGCGCACACGATGACCGTGAGCAATGAAGACAAGCCGAACGAACTGTGGCGCGTCGAACGCGATCACGGCGCAGAGGCGGAAGCGCATCTGGCATTGCTGGACGCGGGACTGCAACTCGAAGCGAGCGGTGAGTCTTACACCACCAACGGCGAGGCCGTGGCGTGGGTGTTTGATGAACTGCCCAAGTTGGCCGCGGGTGGTTTTGAGGTTTTTGGCGAAGAAAAACTCAAGCAGCATCGCGTCAACCGCGCCGCGCCGAATGTGAAACTCGCCGTGTCCTCGGGCATCGATTGGTTCGACATGAATCTCGAGATCGACTTCGACGGCGTGATGCTTTCGCTGGTGGAATTAAAAAGCGCGCTGCGGCATCAAAACTCCTATCTCAAACTCGCGGACGGCAGCCTCGCGCGCATGCCAGAAGAGTGGGAAAAACGTTTTCGGCACTTCTTCAATTTTTCGCAGGAGCGCAACGGCCGCCAACAAGTCGCGAGCGCGCATGCGCTGCTGATTGACACGCTCTTCGACACAGTGAGCGAAAAACGGTATGACGAGGAGTTTCGCGTCCGGCTCGAAAAGCTCAACAACTTTAAGGGCATCGCCGAAGTGCCGGTGCCGAAAAATTTTCTCGGCACGCTCCGCCCCTATCAACAATTCGGCTTGAACTGGATGGGCTTCTTGCGCGAATATGGCTTCAACGGCTGCCTTGCGGATGACATGGGCTTGGGCAAAACCGTGCAAGCGCTCGCGTGTTTGCTGCATGAAAAAGAAAAGCAAAACGGCGCCGCCACCAACGGCCGCGCGGTGACAAAGAAAAAACGCGGCGGCACGAAGACGCAAACCGTTCTGCGCACGAGCCTCATCGTCGCCCCCCTTTCCGTGGTGTTTAATTGGGAAAAAGAATGCAACCGCTTCGCGCCGGATTTGAAGCTGCTCACACATCACGGCCTCGAACGCAAACGCGGCGCCGACCATTTCGCGGAGTACGACCTCGTGCTCACGACCTATGCGACGATGCGCAATGATATTGAAACCTTCAAAGATTACCAATTCAACTATATCATTCTCGATGAATCGCAGAACATCAAGAATCCGGTGTCGCAAACCGCGAAGGCCGCGTACATTTTGCAGAGCCGCCATCGCCTCGTGCTCACGGGCACGCCGGTCGAAAACAATACGCTGGAGCTGTGGTCCCAATTCGCCTTTTTGAACCCCGGCATGCTCGGCTCGCTCAATTCGTTTCGCGCGCTGTTTGCGCTGCCCATCGAAAAATACGGCGATGAGGAATCCGCGACGCTGCTTAGAAAAATGATCACGCCATTTTTATTGCGCCGCACCAAAGAAGAAGTCGCGCCCGAGTTGCCCGAAAAAAACGAGCAAGTTTTTTATTGCCCGATGCCGCCCAGCCAAAAGAAACTTTACGAGCAAGTGCGCGATCAATGCCGCGCCGAAATCATGAATTTGATTTCCACCTCGGGCATGAACGACGCGCGTTTCCGTGTTTTGCAAGGCCTCACGCGCTTGCGCCAAATTTCCTGTCATCCGGCGCTGATTCCCGACGGCAAAGGCCACGAATCGGGCAAGTTCGACGCGCTCATGGAACTGCTGCGCGAAATCGTTGCCGGCGGGCACAAAGTGCTCGTCTTCTCGCAGTTTGTGAGCATGCTCAAAATTATCGCCAACGCGCTTAAGCAGGAGAGCATTTTTTTCGAAGTGCTCACCGGCGCCACGCGCAATCGCGAAGAGTGCGTGCGCCGTTTTCAAGAAGACCCGAGCGTCAAGGCGTTTCTCATCAGCTTAAAAGCCGGCGGCCTCGGCTTGAATCTCACCGCCGCGGATTACGTGATTCTCTATGATCCGTGGTGGAACCCCGCCGCGGAGCGCCAAGCCATCGACCGCGCGCATCGCATCGGCCAAGACAAGAACGTATTCGTTTATAAAATGATTTCGCAGGGGTCGGTGGAGGAAAAAATTTTAGAGCTGCAGAAGAAGAAGGAAACGTTGGTCTCGCAACTCATCAGCACGGATGCGGGCGTGTTCAAACATCTTACGGCGGAGGATATTCGGGGGTTGTTTAGTTGAGGCGTTCGCACAACAGACTCACGCTCCGCCTGCCGGCTCATACTCATACAACCTCAGATACGCTCCTCGGCTTTGTTCTTCGTTTTAAAATCTTTTTTTGATCCTGGCCTTTTCATGGGAATCTGCGTTCTCGCTTTAATTTCTGCACAAGCGCTATTTGAATGTAGTTTGGTTCATTGGTTTCGCGAAGAATTATTAAAAGCCGCGATCAAACCGCGGCGGAACAATTTGTCATCAGCAAACTTTTGGAGGTGTAATGGAAGTGAAGTATTCCGTCAGTCCCTCCGGCGAAAAATTTCCTTTGCCCGTGCCGGAAGATTATCGCGCGGAATTTGAGCGCATTCAAGCATTGGCCGAAGCGCAGCGCAAGCTCGGACGCGAGATTGTTGTGGTGATGGGCGTCGGCTTTGTCGGCGCGGTGATGGCCGCGATTGTGGCCGATACGGTTGATCGCAACACCAAACAGTCGAGCAAGTTTGTGATCGGCATGCAGCGCCCAAGCGCCCGCAGCTTTTGGAAAATTCCATTGCTCAATCGCGGCGTATCGCCCGTGAAAGCCGAAGATCCCGAAGTCGATCCGATGATTCAACGTTGCGTCATAGAGAAGAAAACGCTCATGGCCACGTATACCTATGAAGTCCTCAAGCTCGCGGACGTGGTCGTGGTCGATGTGCAATGCGACTATCTCAAAAACTCGTTTGGCAACGTGCGCACCGGCAGCGTGGATATGGCCGCGCTCGAAGATTCTTTCGGCGTGATTGCCGAGCATGTGCCCGCGCATGCGCTGGTGTTGATCGAAACCACGGTCGCGCCCGGCACCACGGAGCAAGTGGCCTATCCCATCATGCGCCGCATCTTCCGCAAGCGCGGCATTGCAAGCGAGCCGTTGCTGGCGCACAGTTATGAGCGCGTCATGCCCGGCCGCGATTACGTGGCGAGCATCCGTGATTTTTGGCGCGTGTGCAGCGGCATCAACGAAGAAGCCAAAACGCGTGTCACAAAGTTTTTGAACGAAGTTTTGAACACGGAAAAATTTCCGCTCACGGTACTCGACCGTCCGATTGAAAGCGAGACCGCGAAGATCGTGGAGAATAGTTATCGTGCCACCACGCTCGCGTTTCTCGATGAGTGGAGTTTGTTCGCCGAGCGCAACGGCGTGGATTTGATGAAGGTGATCAAAGCGATAAAAGTTCGCCCAACGCATAGCAATATCATTTTTCCCGGCCCCGGCATTGGCGGCTATTGTTTGCCCAAAGACGGCGGCCTCGGCATGTGGGCCTACAAACACATTCTCGGGTTCGACGACGACATTTTCAAAATTACGCCGCTGGCGATTGACATCAACGACACGCGCGCGATTCACGTGGCGCAGCTCGTGCGCGATGCGATGCGTTTGATGCACCGGCCCATTGCCGCCGCGGAAGTATTGATTCTCGGCGCGGCCTATCGCGAAGACGTGGGCGACACGCGCTACAGCGGCTCGGAAATTCTCGCGCGCAAACTTTCGGAAATG
>CAYNDW010000050.1:0-16028 GCA_964395375.1 uncultured Cytophagia bacterium | reverse complement strand
CGGTTTATCTCGCTTTGAAAGCCGGCCTCACGGTCTCGGCCTCCATTCCCATTGCCGTGCTTGCCATCTCGCTCGGCCGCAAGTTTCTCAAGACCACCATTCTCGAAAACAACATCATTCAAACCGCAGGCTCCGCGGGCGAATCCATTGCCGCGGGCGTCGTGTTCACGTTGCCCGCTTTTTTATTTATGTCGCTCAATGAAAGCGGCGTGAGCGTCGGCTCGAACTTTTTTAATTATTGGACGATCTTCACGCTCGCGGCTTTGGGCGGCGTGCTCGGCACATTAATGATGATCCCCTTGCGCCGCTCGCTCATTGTTAAAGAGCATGGCGTGCTGCCCTATCCCGAAGGCACGGCGTGCGCGAGTGTGCTGATCGCGGGCGAAAAGGGCGGCGACTTTGCGAAGACGGCCTATCAAGGCCTCGGCTTTGCGATTGTGTATGCCCTCCTTCAAAAAGTTTTTCACGTCATCGCGGAAACGCCGGCGTGGATCACGAGGCAAACGAATAAATATTTTCCTTCGGCCACACTCAATGCTGAAATCACGCCGGAATATCTCGGCGTGGGTTATATCATCGGGCCGAAGATCGCGGGCGTGTTGGTCGCGGGCGGCATTCTCGGCTGGCTTGGACTTATTCCACTGTTAGCTTCGCTCGTGCCTGCGGACGTCATTGCCACCCAACTCGTGAAGCTAGGTTACTTGAAAGACCTTGCTACTGCGGGCGGTCCCGGCAATTGGGATCCCGCCACACACACTTTCGCCAACACGGCGAGCGCAATCTATCGCGCCTACATTCGCCAGATCGGCGCGGGCGCGGTTGCTGCGGGAGGATTTATTACGCTTTTCAAAACTATTCCAACCATTATTTCATCGTTCAAAGGGAGCCTTGCTTCAATGAAAGAGCGGGGTGAAAGTGGCGTGGCGAGAACCGAACGCGATCTCTCCTTCAAAACCGTTATCTTTGGCAGTTTGGCTTTAGTCGCTTTGATGGCGGTGTTGCCGCAAATTCCCGGCGACTCAATATTGAACAAGCTGCTCATCGGCGCGCTGGTCGTGGTGTTCGGATTTTTCTTTGTGACCGTTTCGAGCCGCATCGTGGGCATCATCGGCTCCAGCTCGAATCCGATCTCGGGTATGACCATCGCCACGCTCATGGGCACGGCGCTGATCTTCATCGCCGTTTCGTGGACCGGAATTATGTATGAGCCGATGGCGCTCGTAGTCGGCAGCATGATTTGCATTGCCGCGGCCAACGGCGGCGCGACCTCGCAAGATTTGAAAACCGGCTACATCGTCGGCGCAACGCCCAAGTATCAACAGTTGAGCTTGTTCATCGGCGCCATTGTATCTTCCATCGCGATTGGCGCAACCATAATATTGCTGGACAAGCCGAATCCCGATATGGTCGCGCAAGGCATCGTCCACGCCATTGGCAGCGACAAGTTTCCCGCGCCGCAGGGCACGCTCATGGCGACTTTGATCAAGGGCTTACTCTCGTTCAATCTCGATTGGCAATTCGTGCTCGTCGGCGTGTTTCTTTCGATCACCATGGAGTTGTGCAGCGTGAAGTCGCTCTCGTTCGCGGTTGGCGCGTATCTCCCGCTTTCGACCACGTTGCCGATCTTCATTGGCGGCGCGATTAAAGGCATAGTCGATTGGCGCGCGCGCGCTAAGAATGAAGAAGCCGAAGACGCGGAACTCGGGCGCGGCAGTTTGTTCGCCACGGGTTTGGTTGCCGGCGGCGCCTTGGCCGGCGTGATCGTGGCCTTGCTCTCGGTCAATGACAATATCTATAATTCGCTCCAAAAACTCAGCGCGGAGCACAATCTTTCCGGCATTTTGAGCGGCAGCGGCTATGAAATCCTCGGCGCGCTCTGCTTTGCTTTTATGGGATTCACGCTTTATCGCGTAGCGCGAAAGAAGATTTAACGAGCGTGGTCGCGCCCCCGCTTTCGGGGCGCGAGGTTTTCCACACGAATTGAGGCATGTGCGACTGCTTAAACCCTTGCGCTCTGCCTGAAACCGGAGCGCAAGATTGTTGACTGTCTCACATACTTTTCTTTATCTTCGCTCAAAGGGGTGAGCCATGCACGAAGTTGATCGCGTGTTTAAAGCTATCATAGCATTACAGCCGAATTGTATTTTGGATTTGCTCTTTGGCAAAGAGCGCAATGTCGTATTAAAAGAAGTCGCCGACCCGCAAGTCAACTTGCCGGAACTGCGCGGCGACAAAGCTTTGGTGGTGGAAGAAAACGGCGAAGAGCGTTATCTCTTGCTCGAAGCCATGGTTCATCCGGAGCCGGAGAAGCTTTCCACCTTTGCATTGAAGGCGTTGGGCATACAATACCTGCAGCAACGCGCCACTGTTGTCGTTATCGTTTATCTTGAAAAGGGCCGCTATGCTTCATTCCCAGCGGGCTTTGAAAACCGGGCCGGCGGTTTTGCCAATCAATATCAACTGGCTCGAGTGCTTTTGTGGGAACATGAATCCCGCATTTTAAGCGGCGAACTGAAAGAACTCGCGCCGTTTCTCGCGTTGTTCCAAGAACAGCCCGATCCGGCGATCATCGACAAACAAAAAGAATTGCTCGCACAAGTTCAGGACGCCAAGCTGCAAGGCGATTTGCTTGCTCTTGCTTTGGTGATTGATGCGCGTTCTTTCGGCTATAACGTTGTGCTTGAAAAATTCAAAAAGGAGGTCAACATGTTGAAGGAAACCAGCATTGTGCAGGAGTGGTTGGATGAAAGCTACAAAGCCGGTGAGATGAGCGGCGAGATCAAAGGCGAGATCAAAGGCGAGCTCGAAGGCAAAATCGAAGGCAAGCGCTCGCTTCTGCAAACCATTTTGACGCAGAAGTTCGGCAACCTTGCGCCCGATCTTTTGCTTCGGCTCCAACTCAGCAACAACGAGCAATTAGATCGCCTCGGTGCTGTTCTGTTAAGCCTCACCAGCATCGAAGAATTGCGCGCCTGGTTGAGCAACGGCGCCGCGGAGCACGGCGTGAATTAAGCTCACCGATCTTGTCCGTTGCCTGTTTCCCACGCGGCGCTGTTTGCGGCCCGCGCCCGTCTCGTGCGATCTTTCCAAGCGCCGCCATTGGCCCTGGTTTCATCGACAACGAAACATCTTCCCCGCTCGAGCCTCATTTTTAAAAGGAACAGCCCATGCTCGGCAACAAGCCCATGACCGAATGGATCGCGCAATATGCGCAGAGCCATCAACATCCTGTGAACCGCTTTTGCCACACGCTCGGCATCCCGATGATCGCACTTTCCGTGTTGCTCTTGATTCCGGCGATCTTCGTTCCCAAGCTCTGGCCGCTACCGCTCGCACTTTTCGTGGTTGGCTGGATTTTCCAATTCGTCGGCCATTACTATGAAGGCAAGCCGCCGGAATTTTTTCACGATTGGCGCTTCCTGTTCGTGGGGTTGCGTTGGTGGTTTGCCAAACTCAAAGGGCAAGCCTAGTGAGAGCCCTAAACCTTTTTTCAAACGACCTCTGGTCAAATGCACTTTCCGCTCAAATTTCCTGCCCGCACTCTTCGCATAAAATAAAAACGGTTTTATGGCTTGAATAATTCACGCCGCGCACGCGCGGCACAATCAATTCATCTCATTCACGGGAGAGAGTTAGGATGAAGAAACACGTACTCGCGTTATTGCTGTGCTTGCTCATGTCGCCTTTGGCCTCGGCGCAAGAGAAGGTCGATTTGGCCATGATGGGCCGCATTCGCACCGAAGGCTTCAATAATTCACAGGCCATGGACATTGCATGGTACTTGACCGACGTGCATGGTCCGCGCCTTACCGGCTCGCCCTATTTGCACGGAGCGCAAGAGTGGGCGCGCGACAAATTTAAAGAGTGGGGCCTCGTCAATGCGCAGCTTGAATCATGGGGCACGTTTGGCCGCGGTTGGATGGTGGAAAAATTTTCCATGGAATTGGTGGAGCCGAAGTACACGCCGCTCTATGGTTATCCGAAAGCATGGACCGGCAGCACAGAAGGCGAAATTGTGGGCACGCCGGTTTATGTGAAAGCCACAACGGAAGCGGATTTGGACAAATACAAAGGCAAGCTCAAAGGCGCGATCGTGCTCACGCGCGTGCCCGAAGAGCCTAAGCTGAACGACGTGGCGGACCTGGATCGTTATGAGGAGAAAGAGTTGACGGATTTGGCGATGGCGCCGGAACCGGGCGCGCGCAATGAGTTCGCCGGGCGCTTCGAAGAGTTCCGGCGCATGCGTGCTCTGGCGGAGAAGGCCGAGAAATTTTTCAAAGAGGAAGGTGTGGCGGTGTTGCTCGAACCGAGCCGCGAACATGACTATGGCACGTTCGACGTGCAAGGCGGCGGCTCGCGCACTGTCGGCGCGCCCATCGCGTTGCCCGCGGTGGCGATGTCGGGCGAGCATTATGCGCGTTTGGTGCGCATGGTCGAAAAGGGCTTGCCGATCAAAGTCGCGATCACAATCAAAAATAAATTTTTCGAGCAAGATTCATTGGGCTATAATGTCGTCGCGGAAATTCCGGGCACGGACAAGAAGCTGAAAGACGAGTTGGTGATGCTCGGCGGGCATTTGGATTCGTGGCACGGCGGCACGGGCGCAACGGACAATGCCGCGGGCTGCACGGTTGCGATGGAAGCGGTGCGCATTCTCAAAGCGCTCAACGTGCAACCGCGCCGCACGATTCGCGTCGCGCTCTGGAGCGGCGAGGAGCAGGGCTTGCTCGGTTCGCGTGGTTATGTGGAAAAACATTTTGCCGAGCGCAAAAACATGGCGCCCAAGCCGGAGCATGAACGCTTCGCGGCTTATTTCAACATGGACAACGGCACGGGCAAATTTCGCGGCATTTATTTACAGGAGAATCACGCCGTGCGTCCGATCTTCGAAGAATGGTTCAAACCGTTCCATGATCTCGGCGCGAGCACACTGACCATTCGCAACACCGGCGGCACGGATCATCTTTCCTTCAATGCCGTTGGGTTGCCCGGTTTTCAATTCATTCAGGACGCGGTGGAATACGGCAGCCGCACGCATCATTCGAACTTCGACGTGTACGATCAGCTTTCGAAGAGCGATTTGATGCAAGCCTCGGTGATCATGGCCGCGTTTGTTTATAACGCCGCGATGCGCGAAGAAAAGCTGCCGCGCAAGGAATTACCCAAGCCGGAATCGCCGACGCAAACGACGATGCGATTCTGAGTGTGATCAGCGACGTTTAGATTTTCAAATGCGGTATCTGCCTAGAGCCTGTCATTCGGCAGGAATCTTTTTTAGTCCTGGAGAGCCAATCCAGTGCGCAAAAGGATTCCTTCTTAATGACAGGCTCTAGTTTTTTGGGGTGAATTTGTTGCGAAAAGAGGCAAAAACTTTTTCCCACGAAAGTGGAATTGCCTCGAAAAAAATTACTTTCGTGAGAGTTCCATTTTCGTGGGAGAAAAATCGGGGTTCCGGCTCGTCCAGCTTATGCGAGCGGCAATGCGATTTGCCGCCGCAAAAGATCTTGACGGAGAGCATGTTTGCCGCTGCTCGGCAAACGTTTGCGGACTTCGTAGGAGGAGAGATCGCGGCGATCACGCGTGAGCGTGCGCTGTTTCACCAACGTGAGAAAACTCTTTATGCCGCGCGCCTCGCGCTGGCGATTGAGTTCTTGGAAAAAGTCGTAGTATTCGGGAGTAACGATGGCAAGGTGCAAATGCTCGCGCAGGCCCGGGGTTTCCAAATAATCTTCACGCAATTCTTCCAAGCTGCGCAAGCGGCGAATTTGGTAGCGGCTGAATTCAAAGTTTTGCTGCAAATACTCGAGCAGTTTTTCCACGCGCGCTTCAAAAGGCCGCAAGGAATACCGTTTGTGATCCTGGACAAATTCGTCCGCGCTGACGTAAATGCGGACGTACTCGGCGAAATTAAAAGCGAGCCGAATGTATTCTTTGTGACCGGCATGTAAGGTGTCGAAGGTGCCGCCGATCGTGGCGATACACTCCGAAGGTTTATTGAGGGGCAGCACGTATGCGATCCTGTGACGATGTGATGCTGAACTTGCATAAAAGACTTCCTGTCCTTGCAATTTTGTTTTGCAATGTGCTTTAATATACCCGCGCCGCAGCGGAATCGCAGAGAAGGCTCCAAATAAAAAACGCCCGTGCAACTTGCGCGCACGGGCGTTTTTTGTTCGCTATCAAGAAAGCGGACAAGCCGCTATCCGAACTTTACTACCGGAATTTTGCACTGATGATCGCGCTTACGATCAACCCGCGATGAATCGCGGGGCTAAGAGATGCAAGCCCCGCAAGCGGGGCTGTCACCCAATTGATGTTGAGCGATCTTTGGATTGCTTTCACCTCTTAGCCTAAAGCTTAGAGCATCAGGCGGAAGTTGGCGGCATCACGAGTGTAAAATTCCGGCAGTAAAGTTTTTGCTTTTTTACTTCTTCCGCCACCTCCGCAACAGCGCCACGGGCAGCAATAAGAACGCAATATTCAACGGCAGCTCGACCGCATACCTTGCCGGGCCTTGCATGCCTTCGAGCGCCATCGCGGCTTGCCCGCAACACCCGCCGCCGTCGCCGGGGTCCGGCTCGTTTGAAATTTTAAAACTGTACGTCGGGCCGAGGGTGCGATTGCCGGCATTGTCCGTGGCGAGCACCATGTAATTGATCGTGGTGTTCAACGCCTGGCCCGGAATGTTGGCGGAATAGGTATCCGCCGCGCCCGCAGCCATGTTTAATGTATCGCTGGTCGCGCCGTTGAGTTGATAGATCAAGCGCACGCGCGCGATGCTTTGATCATCCACGGCTTTCGTGCTCACGGCGTAAGGGCCTGCGGTGTTCGTGGTGTTGCTCCAATCCGTGGTTAGAGCAATCATCGGATTTGTGGACATCGCGTTGCGCACGTTCAATCTGCCGCCGGAAACCATCTTGCCGAGGAACTGCGATTTGCGATCCACGCCGCCGAGCAAGCGCACAATGACTTGACTAGAAGTGATACCCGGAAAGCGCGACATCACCAGCGCCGCCGCGCCGGCCACATGCGGCGTCGCCATACTCGTTCCGCTCAAACGTTGATAGCGGCTCAACGGCCGGGTGCTATAAATATTCGAGCCGGGCGCGGAGAGATCGACCGTGCGGCGGCCGTAGTTCGAGAAGCTCGAAATGTTATCGCCGTTGTCGTTGGCCGCAACGGACACGACGTTGGGCACTTCATAGTTCGACGGGTAATTCGAAGACGTATCCGTATTCTTGCTGTCATTGCCCGAGGCCGCGATGAACAGCACGCCGCGATCATGCGCATATTGAATCGCATCCCGCAACACTTGCGAAGCCTCGCCGCCGCCCCAACTGTTGCTCAAAACCTTCGCGCCATTGTCCGTGGCATAAACGATGGCCTCCGCGGCTTCCGCGGTTCCGCCCGAGCCGTCGCTGCCGAGAAACTTCAGCGCCATGAGTTTCACCGTCCAATTCACACCGGCCACGCCTTTGCCGTTGTTGCCCACGCCGCCGACGGTGCCCGAGCAATGCGTGCCGTGATCGTTGTCATCGTAGGGATCGTTGGTCTTGTAAATAAAATTCCAGCCGCGATAATCATCTTTATAGCCGTTATTGTCGTCGTCGATATTGTTGTTCTCTTTGCCGCCGCCGCTCTCGCCGGGGTTGATCCAAATATTCGCTTTCAAATCTTCATGATCGTAATCAATGCCGGTGTCGATCACGCCGACGATGATGTTCGAACTGCCCGTGGTTAATTCCCACGCCTCGGGCGCGTCGATGTCGTTATCGTTGCTTTGATGCATGCCGTACAATTGACTGAAGTCGGCGTCGTTCGGAAACACCGGCGGCGCGGCAATCGCATACAGGCGATAGTTCGGCTCCGCGTATTCCACGTTGGCTTGCGCGCGGCATTGCGCCAACACTTGCTCAATATCACGGCCCGGCGCCACTTTGCCTTTCACACAAAAAAGTTGCGGCGTGGTCGAGACATTCACAACGCCCGCTTCGCCCAAGCTGCCGAGCATGTTGGCCACGACGACGTCGCGTTTAAACTTGATCACCAACTCGCCCGGCACAACGCGCGGCTTGTTCTTCAGAGAAACTTGTGCTAATGCTTGAATGGCGAGAAACAAAATTAGACTCGCCATCAGCAACCGACTTCTAATTTTCATGGTGCGATCTCCTTGCTTGACTTGGTTCATCCAGTGAACTGTAATTTCAGGGTGGGCCTTCACGCTTGCGCGTTGCTTGTTCAAAAAACTCTTTGCTTGCAAATTCTTCCTCCCGGCATGTCATTCCGGAGGAATCCTTTTCAGCATAAACATTGTGCTTAATTCTAAACAGAAGAGACACGCGCGCGGAGGGAATTTCTTAAACGATCGGATTATGCAACTCGCCAAAATCCGAAATGCTCGTCACCATATGATCGCCCGGCTGCAAGGGGCCAACGCCTTCGGGTGTGCCCGTTGCGATGATATCGCCCGGCTGCAACGTGCAGAAGCGCGAGAGATAGCTGATCAACTCCGTCACCGGAAACGCCATATCCGCGGTCGAGCCTTTTTGCCGCACGGCGCCATTGAGCGTGAGCGTGACCTCAAGCTTTTGCGGATCGGCCACGCAACCGCGCGGAATGAGATACGGCCCGAGCGGGCAAAACGTGTCAAAGTTTTTCGCGCGAAACCACGGCAGGCCGGTCGAGGTATCTTTCTTCTGCAATTCGCGCGCAGTGACGTCGTTCAGTATCGTATAGCCGGCAACGTAATCAAGCGCATCCTTGGCGGGAATATTCTCGCCGGTTTTGCCCATGATAATCGCCAACTCCGCTTCGTGATCGATCCGCCCAAACCCGGTCGGCAAACGCACCGGCTCTTCATGCGCGAGCAACGTCGAAGGCGACTTGCCAAAGAAAATCGGCTCCTTCGGCAGCGGATTCTTCAACTCCTCCGCATGGCCGCGATAGTTGCGGCCGATGCACAAAATCTTCTGCGGCCGCGCGATCGGCAATTGCAGCTTCACCTCTTGCGTGAGCAGCAAATCCTGCAACGGTCGCACCTCTTTCAGCGTCGTGAAAACTTCGTCGAACGACTCGGCATGAAACAGATCTAGCTCCACCATGACTTGCAAAAAATGCAAGTCCGGCGCTTTGTTGTTCAGTTTGAGTTGTTTGAAGATTTCCCAGGCGCGGGTGAAGTTGTAGCGCGCGGAGCGTGCGTTCGGCATTGCGCTCCATTCCACGCCGATTTGGGGCAACTGCTTTTCATTGAGGAAGGCAAATACGCGGGTCAAATGAAATCCTTTCTGCGCTTGCGGACGAGGGATCACGTCAAAAAAATGCGGGCAGATGGTAGCAACTACAGTGGCCAAAGGCAAGCGAAAAGTCCGAGGCAAGGTAATGCCTCAGTTATTGGTGGACAATGCGATCCACTGGGCCGGATGAAGTCGGCAAGTTTTATAAAAAAAAGACTGGCGTCTCAATTTTATTTTTTGCAGGTTCCAGTCATCATGGAAATGGACCTGCATATTCGCGGCCGCCTCATTGCGCCGGAAGACTTGGCGTTGATTCGCCAGTTGCTGGCCACCGAAGGTCATTTGGGTCGAACCCATCTCTCGCAGCGGCTGTGTCGTTTGTGGAGTTTTCCTCAAGCCAATGGCGCTTATCGTGCGATCGCGTGCCGCGATTGGTTGCGCCAACTCGAAGCGCGCGGCCTGATTGTTTTACCCCTCGCTCAAAGCGGCACGCAAGCCCGGCTAGCGCAACCGAACCTCCCTTCCGCTTGATACCACTTCCATGCAAGGCCGTCTCGATCACTTTCCCACGCCCACGCTGACGTTGGTGCGTCGCCCACCACACGAGAAACTCTATCCTGAATTATTCAGAACCGCGAAGGCGCAAAGATCACGAAGAAAGAAAAACTCTAGATAGCTTATTGCGCCGGGCAAAGCTAGTTTCACTAGGGCTTTGGTCTCTTACCTGGCCAAGAAATCTCCGTCGTCGCAAGAAGTGCAAGGCTTCGTCACCGCCGCGGCGCCGCTCTTGGCGCAAGCGATCAAGCTCCGGTCGTGGCCCCTCACCGACGAAGTGTTTTACGCGCGCCCCGAGCCATTGAAAATGGAGACTCAGTTCGTGATGCACCTCGCGGCGCGTTATGCCGGCGTTCAAAAAGTGCAAAATATTTTTCGGGAAAACGCGCACCGGCTCTATCATTGGGCGCGCGACCGTTCGATCCCGCGGACAACAATTTCGCCGAGCGCGAGTTGCGCAAGCTCGTCATCGCGCGCAAAATCAGTTTTGGCTCCCAAGCCGAGGCCGGCGCAGAGACGCGCGAGATTTTGATGGCTGCGCTGCTCATTCTGAAAAAACGCCAGCCCGGCGATTTGTAGTTGGACTTGAAAACCGCGTTAGATGAATTCGCGCGCGAGCCCAAAGCAGAAGCTTATGACGCGCTCTTGTCACCGAACAGTTCCTAACACGCGCCTCCAGAACGAAACGGGAACCTCATTCGGGATTATGCCTCCCCCGAAAACGCCGAAGTCCGCCCACCGATAACTGAGGCCTTACCCCGGCTAAACCCACACCCGCAGCTTGCGGCAGTCATATTCGCGCGGTTGCTCATGACACAGTTCGCAAAGCTTCTCCTTCTCTTCTTCGGACGGTTCGTCTTGGCGATCGAGCTTGAGCACGAGCGCGACCGGATAATCGCTGCGACTCGCTGTGAATGTGGGAATGTCATTCGGCTTTCGCTGCGCACGCTTTTCATCAATCCAATAAAAGTCAAAACGATGCCGCGCTTGGTTCAAGAAAAGCTGCAAGGCGCGGATGTAGTAATACCATTGCCGCACCGACTCCATGCTCCCAATCGGCAAGATGCGTAACAATTGAAACGGCTCGTCTTGCATATCCTCTTTTTCCCTCGGCTTTTTTTCAAAGAAGCCGAACAAGCGATTCAGCGAAAAATTCGAATTTTGGCATGACATACCTTTGAAGTAGTCAATATTGATGACCCAGTCCGTCTCATCATTGCCCGTAGCCTGCTCACGGCGAAACTCCGAACGAAAGAGCAGCGTGTTTAGCACCAGCGCTATCAAGCCGGGTCGGTCCTTGCCGTGACAACAACAAAAGATGCGCGCCGTATGCGGAGCGCTTTGAGAATGATCGCTAGCGCTCTCCGGCAAGGCCTCCGCGCAGCACGCGTAATTGCGCGCATGCCAAAGCCGCTCATCGCGGTGCTTTTGATTTTCCGGTTCCCGTGCGAGATTGTGCAGCCGCAGACTATTGCTCGCCACCACGTAATCTTGGAACGCGGCGATGCGGCAAATGGACATGCCGGGGCAGGCGTGCTCGCCCAGTGTGTTATCCGGTTGTTGGTCGAGCAGGACTTTGTGAAAAGTGCCGACGTTCGAGCGCTCTTTCGCCGTGCGTTTGGTGAGACGATCCAAAACCTGTGGCACGCCGGGAGCAAGAGGTTCTTCCATCTTCTCCAGTTTTTTCTCCATAAGCTTCGGCTCTACCAAAAAAGTTTTAAGATCGGGGTCGAGTTCTTTTTCCGCATACCGCCGACCGTCATTGGCGAACACGCGCGCCACCAATGAGGTCTTAGAAGCAGCGGACGCTTGCGCTGTGAAAGGAGCCAATGCCGCATAGCCGGAGAGCGCAAAGCCTTCGCGCTCCGGATCGAGCGTGATGTCGCGCAGGTATTGAAACGAAGGCAAGTGCGCGGAGATTTTTGCGGAGCCGTTTTGGTTTTGAGTCGGCGCGCCGATTTCTTGCCAATAAATTTCCACCTCTTCTGCCGGCTTAGGAGTAAACGAAATACCCGACAACTCCGCAAGATAGTTCGCGAGCGCGCCCGCGCGATTGGGCAAGCAGCCATTCACTTCAATAAACTTTGGTTTGGTGGGTCTGTCGGGAAAACCGACTTCCTCCGGGCTAGGCGCTTTGAGCGGGTCTTGCAAAGTCGTGCGCGCGCCCGCGATAATTTCCTCCACGTCCGCAAGCGAGTCGATAATGCTCTCGCCGATTTGTTCGTTGAGCAAATGATCGTAGTGCGCATGCTCGGGATAGCTCAAGTCCGTGGCTAAGTCTTCACAGTGCAGCTTGCAGATCGCATCGTAATAGCGCGAGGCGTCGCCTAGGCTTCGCCGTTCCCAATCATCGCCGCGCGCCGCGGCCAATAAGAGGAGCGGCAAATGAAATGCGTTTGGTTTGCCGGCTTTAATGCGCTCCAACGCGCGTGCGCAACGCGAAAGCATGAGCAAAGACTTTTCCACGTCTTCGTGATTGATCATAAGTATATCGGGTTGCCGTTCTTCCAAGCACGCTTCGAGCGCGCGAATATCTGCCGTATTCACGGCGCGTGTCACGGCATGAATCAGCCCCGCGTTCAAACCGAGGTCCACAGGATACGGAAACCGCGCGCTGGTAATATAGGTCGCTGGGTAGCTTTGATCAAACCCCGCTCTCGTGCCCGCGGCTTTTAAAATCGGGTGCGCTTGCTCAACTTGGGCCTCTGTAACAATGAAAGAAAAATTGCGCTCGACCAACTTGCTTCTCTCGGCGTGAGTGCCGGGTAAATACGTCCACAGTCTTTCCAACATATAATGATTTGCTTTGTTGTTGCCCAGCACGAGCACTTTCGGCCAATCGTTCGCAGCCATGCGGCGCACGGCGCGAACTTTTTGCATCGCGGCCCACAGCCTTTCGCCCAGCGTGATGCCCTGGTTCTCTTTCGGATAAACCAACACGATGGGGCGATGGCGCGAGCGATAGGTGAGATAAGAAATCTGGTCGCTGCGACTCACGCAGATGATGGAGCTGACGTTCGCTTTATTCGCGCGCTCGAACACCGCCTGCACGCTTTCTTCGTCCGGCACCATGCTAATGACCAAGCTGGCGCGCTCCAAATTAACGCGTGAGCTGATAAACGGCTCGCGTGCTTGGCCGCGCAAGATGGGCACGAGCAATCTTTTCTCCGGGTGAATAACATTTCCGCGCGCGTCCTTGCTCTTAAAATCTTTCCGACATGCGCCCACCGCGCCGTAATCACCGAGCAACGGATGCGTGCTGGAATAAACCACGTCTTTCAAATCCCGCTCGATCACCACGGCTAGACCGCACATTTTTTCCAAACGCAAATCCGGCGTCACGATTTCGAGAAACGCTTTCTTATAATTGGGGCGTTGGGGTTGGTTGTATCGGGCTCGAAGCTTGACAAGCAACTGCGCCGCGCGGTTGCGCGAAAAAAAACCGCCTGCACTACCCATGATTTCAACCAAGCGAATGAGAATACTCAAGCCTAGTTGTCGCATTGGGAGTGGCAACTTCTCCCACCGCTTCTTCGCGGGGTGGCGCGCTAAAACTTCAAAGCGATTGATTTCGCGGTCGAGCACACGCTTGCCGAGATCGCCGTGGCCGATGAAGACAAGATGGCCCTGAATCATCATCAAGTGATTCGCCAAGCGCTGATTGAAATATTCTCCAAAAGTATCATCGGGCGAAACCGCGGCCACGGCCAGCGGAATAAACCATGAAAGAAAAACTGCAAGCGCGAGAATGATTTCGTCCGCCTGCGTGATCAAATTCAAGTGATGCCAACGGCCGGCACCCGCTAAAATTACGGGTGCGATTAAGAATATGGCGGTGATCGCCAAGCCGCCCAACATCAGCAGAGGATTTTTGAGCAACATCGCGCGCACAAAGTGATAAAGATAGCGATGCGCTTTGAAAATGGCGCCTTTCATATCGCGCTCGTGAAAGGTCACTGGAATTAAGGTCGCATGCATTAAGCGGTTGGGCAAACAAGCCAAAACAAAAAAGATCAACGCCGAGAGAATCGCGCAACTGAGCCAGGCTAATTCGAGCATGCGATTCTGCTGGCGCCTTCTTTCCTCGGCCTTCTCCGCTTGCAGCAATCGAGCGAGCAATTTTTGTTGCATGCCGGAGGGAAGCCGCGCCACGGCGGGCGCGCGCCTCCATAGTGTGGAATCGGAAAAAACGCTAGCGGCGACAACGGAATCTTTGCGCGTGTTGGCCCAAAATTCGAGGGCGTTTTTAAAAGATTGCGCATTCTCTACTTTTGATACTGCGGCGGCAAGAACCTGCGCGCCGTGATTGACCGCGTCCCGCACACGACGGCTCATTTTAAAATCGTCATACGGCTTCGTGGTAAAATCCCCGACGCGCAGCAATCCCAAAAAGTAAAGCTCGACGACGATCATCGCAAAGAACACGAAAAAAATCGAGAAGGCGTCAAACCACAGCCAACGATCCGAGCGCGAGCGTTTGTCGGGCGCAGCCGCTCGGCGCACATCACCAAAAGCTTTGCGCGAATTATTGACGATAGAGAACAGGCAGTAGCCCAACAAGATTGCGAGGAAGAGGGTTTCATAGCCGCGCGAAATTAATGGGCGAGTTTGTTTTTCATCTAAAAATTCCAGAACCAAATCGTGGGGAAATAAAAAGCGGATCGCCACCACCAAAGCAATTGTGCGCCCCGCTAGAAGCACGTTTTCCACCCAATCCCAAAGATTGTATGCGGAGAGTTGAATCGGCACCCACAACAGCCAGAGAAAAACCAGCAAACTTAGAAAATGCACGGTGGCAATGATAACAGAAGGAGAGGGCGAAAAGGCGAAGCACAACGGGCGGGCGGAAACGAGGAAAAGCGAAAAGGAGGTCTCTCGCTCAAAAAGCACTCCGGCGAAAAACGATGAAACGAGAGTGACAACAAACGCCGGCAAAAAAATCAGCCCGAGATAAAATTTTACTTGGTCATACGGCTGGCGCAGTGGATATTCGATTCCTTGTTCGTGGGCAGCGGGCGGCGCGAAGCGGTGCGGCATGCGAACCTCCCAAGCTAAAATTCCAGACTTGTGCGGAACCGTGTTGTCCTGATCGGCAAGAGGTGCGGCGGCTAATCCTGGTGGGTTTTGCGGCGAAAGGCTTCATTGATGATTCCAAAGTATTAGGGAAAGAGAAATGGTTGAAAGTTTAAGGAAAGATTTTGATGCGCGCGAGGAGGAATGGCCCAGGTGCTATGATCGTAATATAGCTCGGCGTTTCATCTGGGGCAAGCGTTTATTCCTTCGCAAACTCGTGCAGGGGTTTGGAAACAACGGCCAAACGCAACTCGCCGTTGACGAAAGTGATTTCATAATCCAAAACCAGCCGGTCGTCGTGCGCGAATAAACTATTCTTGCGCGCGATCATGTCGCGCAGTTCCCGGCGATAGTATGCCGCCTTGTGCGTCTCCGGGATACGGCCCAACGCTTTGGTCATAATCTCGTTGAGCGCATCGTCCGTAGCTAGCCTGGGCGTGAGAGCCAAATTCCAAGCAACGATTGCCGCGCGCAACGCTGTGCGCTTGCTCTCCGGGTCGTCGGAGAGTTCCATATAGGGTTTCGCATATTCCAAGAGCACCGCGGATAATTTGACGACGCCCGGAGTTTGCACCATAATAACGTGATCGTGAAAAACACCGTTTTTGTGAACGCGTTGCAAGAGAATGTCGGTCGCGGTTTTCACCGGCGGAGGTTTCTTGTGCTTTGCCTTTCGGCGGTTGGTTTGTTTGCGTTGCGCCATCGCGCGTTTCTCCTTGCTGTTGTGGAGGAAGAGCAAAGCGGCAGTTTGACCGCGCGCAGCAATATAAATGGCGCTTGCCCGGAAAGCAAGGGTGCTTAGGATCGCTAATGAAATAACTTTCCCCTTGCTGAAGACCGTCATTCCCGCGTGCTTTTGGCGGGAATCCAGTTTTTAAATCTTGTGGATGCCCGATTAAAGCACTCGGACATGACGATCACTTGGGCACTTTTTTTAATCGGTATTCCTTACCGCACGACACCGCCGCGATTTCGCATTTGCATCTTCCTCCAAAAAATGCTACCATTTCGGCATCCACTGGAGTCTTCATCATCCTTCATCAATCCTCGGAGGGTTGCATGTTATCTTATCTTCGTCGTGCAGTTGCGCTTTTTTGCTCCGCGTTTTTATTGTGCTCGTGCTCTTCCGACATTTCCGAATCCGACGCGCTTAATCTCATCACCAAA